>NZ_JACJDO010000037.1:0-39211 GCF_014163535.1 Pseudoalteromonas sp. SR45-4 | reverse complement strand
GCGATGACAACCAATCTGGCGACTCTAGCGATGATAACCAATCTGGCGACTCTAGCGATGATAACCAATCAGGCGACTCTAGCGATGACAACCAAACAGACAATTCAAAAAGTTCAGATGAAAAGGACAAAAGTGGTTATTCACTTAATGCCTGTTCAGATGATATTCAAAGCGCTCTTGACGCTGACGAAGATGAATTAATCTGTGATTTACATAAAAAAATACGTGAGTTAATGGAAGAAAAGGCTGAAGAATTTGAGCAAAAATTTGTAGAAGAATTTGACGCTACATATTTTGCACCTGCTTTACCATTTCCATGTAAGAAATCAGCAAATGCATCCGGCATACCTGACTGGGTTACCGAGGCTCGCATGAACTCTCAACGTATTAAAACAGTGCTTCATAGCATTCTTTATGATCGTAACAAGAGTAAACGCAGTTTTGATAAACAAGGTACTGATTTATGTTCAGGTGCTATTTGGGGAGTTAAAGCAGGTAATAGTCGTATTTTTCGAACCGATGCAATCACTAGGGCACCAAACTCAGCGTTTACTATTTTAGTAGATAAGAGTGGCTCTATGGGTTTTTCGGATATGAGAACAGCGAATGTTGCAGCTTACTCTATAGCGCAAGCACTAGAGTTTTTGAAAGGTACTGAGTGTGAAGTTTTATACTACCCGTTTGGTAGTTATGACGAACCTCATAACCATGTTGCTAAGGCTTTTAACGAGCGTATGGCATCAGTAACTTCAACTAGCTTTAATGTGCACGCTAATGGCGGTACACCAACAGCAGAAGCGCTTTTGGGAGCAGTGACAAACCTGATTCAACGTAAGGAAGAAAGAAAAATTATTTTTCTTATTACTGACGGAGATACAGCAGGTCCAAATGTCAAAGCGGCTTTACAAGAGTGTGATGTTTTAGGCATTACTGTAATAGGCATTGGGATTAAAACTGGTGAATTATCCGGTTTTGAAAACAGGCCAACAATGTTAATCGACCAGTGTGCAGACCTAGCCCCGGCTATGTTTAACTTTCTGCGAGATTACTACCAAGCTTAACTATTTAGTAGTTAGGTAAACAAACCAAAAACCAAACTTTTATACCCAAGAGGGGTGACCATTCTACTCCCTCTTGGGATCAGTCCGTGGTCACTCCCTCTACTTAATTCCGTGGAGGAAAAACAATGTTAGTGACTATTACTGAAAAATATACAAATGGCGTTTATACAAAAGTAGCAACAACTGTTGAAAATGGTACAGATCGTGTTCTAGGTGTTTTCATGTGTTTTGGTGGTCGTTTTAAAGATCAGCTTAGCAAGTTTGAAGATGGCATGAATAACATCAGCATCATTGAAACAACGGCAGATGCTATAAGTATAAAAGGCACATTAAAACTGGATACACCAGTTATTGAATCGAGTATGCAAGAAGCAGAGGTCATGGCGTAAGCCAGCCTCTGTAACAATCGCCGTAAGGACTACCAAAGATTCCGAGTGGCGGGGTTTTTGGAGTCCTTGCGGGGATTTTAAATTTTTGACTTATTCGGAGTAATAACAATGTATTCAGCAAATCAATCTAAAATATCAAAGGTACGTGCTTTAGCAGATGGTAATTGGGACCGCGTTTTTTCAGCTTACTCACAATTATCTACAGCAGTAAATAAAGCACCAAGACAAGTACCTTGTCCAACAACTACAGGCAGTAAATCTAGCTCGACCAAGTTCCGTCTTTTTAAAGACTGGGTACAAACTGGTGGCGCATATCACAACGACGAAGGGGCAATGCCTGACGGAATCGAAGTGGTTGCATGGCTAGAGCGCTGTAGTAAATCTCAGGCTATGGATAGTATTGTTAGCATTCTTGGTGGTGACATCAGGAGCGTTACTAATACCCATATCCAGCAAAAACAACAGCAAATGCAGACAGTAAGGGAGCAATATTGTAGTGAAGAAGAAAAAATTGAGCGTATGAACCGTGTTCGTGCAATAGCTCAAACTTCTATTCCTGCAGCAAATGCTCCAGAGGTTCATGCATATTTAAAAAGTCGTGGTTTAAAAGGTGATTTTAGCAAGCTACCTCATTCGCTTAGGTACCATAATCGGTTGCGTTATCCAATAAGCTTTCGTGAAGAAGGTGATAAACGTGATCCATGGTACTCAGCTTTGATAGGCACATTTAAAGATAAAAATGGTAATAACACATCGTTACACCGTACTTTTCTTAAAAATGGAAAAAAAGCACCAGAAACAAAAACCAAACTTTTAATGTCTCCGCCGTGGGATATTAGAGGTGGCTATATA
This sequence comes from Pseudoalteromonas sp. SR45-4, assembly GCF_014163535.1. NCBI lineage: Bacteria > Pseudomonadati > Pseudomonadota > Gammaproteobacteria > Alteromonadales > Pseudoalteromonadaceae > Pseudoalteromonas > Pseudoalteromonas sp. SR45-4. The sequence continues at coordinate 36,909 of NZ_JACJDO010000037.1, read as the reverse complement.
GATATGGATAAACCAGTAATATTTACAGGTGAAGACAATGAGCCAATGGCTTTAATTGGTTACTGTGAAGGAATCGAAACTGCTTTAGCAATTCGAGAGGGCACAGGAATACCAATGAGGCCTCACTATTCAAGCTCTTTACTAAAGCTTGCTAGTGGCATTGTTGTAGGTGGTATACCAAAAAGTCGAACCATTATTACTCTTTGGGGTGATAAAGATAGATCATTGGACGGCCAAAACACCGTAAAAGAACTTGCTGAACGCTTAAGTAAAGAAGGTTATATCGTACAAGTACACATACCAGAAATGGAAATACCAGCTAATGCAAAGTCAGTAGATTGGTTAGATGTGTATGTTCAAGAGGGCGCAGATGGCTTTCCTGTTGAACTCGATAAATCGGTTGCCGTAAATGCTTTTTAACAGACACATTGTTAATCACAATAAAATAAGCAGGAATATCAATGCCTTTATGGGTTGGTTTTCTTGCTTATCTGTTAATCATTGCGGAGGCTTTATTTATGCTGAAATTAACGTGCACAAAGATGCACTTCGTCCTGACTCCCTGTTGCTCAACAACAAGGAGTTAGGCCCCTTAATGGGTTTGAAATATTAATTCCAAGTTTATATGCCATGTATGCTTTGAATTAATATTACAAAATTAACACTCCTTACTTCCTTTCTCATTAGAAGCCTAGCTTCCTATCACACCATATTTTTGGATCGCTGATAGATGTTTAATTAAGTAAGTTTTTCAACCAATACTATTTCAGTACCTTTCTGTTTTAGTTTTTGTTGATACCCAGTAGAAGAACGCTACTTTAAAATTGTTCTGGTGAATGCTCAACACCCACCTTGATCATTTGTGCCTTATCGTTTTACGACAAGATACATTATAAATAAACTCTAGTTAGGACCTCCCTTATTAGAATAATAATTTTACTCGCTCTAATATTTTAAATACTAGACATATAAACCAACTCGAAGGTACTACTGACCTTTGGGCTGTATTACTTGCATTAATTTGAGGTAATACGATGAATAATAAAACTTTAGAAAACACCCCGCATTTTATTAGTGATATGAATTAAATTTTAAGTAGGTCTGGCATTTCTTTAAAATATGAAAATGACTGTTTTTACTTAAAATATAACTCGAATCAACAAACTAATAATATGAAAGCAAGCGAATCACTTAAACTAGTTATTCAAGGGCTTTTCAATGCATGGTTTTCCGATTTTATGCCCTGTTACAATGATGAAAATGATTGTTTCTGGCCTGAGAAAAACCGTTATTTAGTTTGTATTTATGATCTTAAACGTGAGCTTCATAGATATAAAATTATAACTACTACCTGTACAAAATTCGCTGTTTTAATGGATAAGATAATTTGTACCTTCGGTTACAATATTTGCTCACCATTAAAGCTTCTTTTTGTAAAAAACTGGTAGATGAACAAATGATTATGCAATTTGCAAACGGTAAGAATAAGCATTTGTGGGATTGTATTTACAAAAATAGTGATCAATATACTGTTGAGTCAAATACATACACTTCAAACGCTGAATATTACTTAGTAGATGAATATTTATTGCAAAAATCACTTTAACCAACCCGAGGGTAATACTTACCTTTGGGTAGTATTTCTCTCTTTATTTAACCAAAAACCATTCTGTGGAGAAATACTATGTCTATTAACAATATTATTGAATTAATGAAAGCGCACTCAAACCAAATCGAACTTCCTGTTAACTATAAATCTGACATTGAAATCGATTTTGAAATTTTAAATAAGTACGGAAACATCAAATATATTTGGATGCTTCGTGAAAATGGTTCATTACTTTTTCCTTTACAGGTCGGAGCAAGTGAATTTCATTTGAAATATTATTTAGAGAGAGATCGCACAGCTCGTTTTTTTCACATTACTTCAATACACAACCAGTTATTTAAAGAACTAAAACATCATGAAGTTTTAAAGCTTATTGCTGAAGAACCGATACGATTTAGTGAAATAAATACCCGTGAACATTTAATTAAATCAGTTACTTTATTACTTTCAGATACCAATGTTGTTTCAGCTGCATTCGATACACCGAAATATGGCTCAGAAGCAATGTATTGGCATGACTGGAAAAATTGGTTTTCAAGAACTAACCCTCAAATGGAAAAAGTTATGAAAAAATCAATAGCCATGCTAAATGAATTTAATCTCGCTTCTGCTTAATTAAACCAAAACCTTAAACCTTAAACCATAAACCAACCCAACCGGGGTAATAACTCCGTTGGGAGTATTGCCCCCTTATTTTGCTCTGGAGGCAATCATGGAAATATTTATCTTAGCAGCGTGTGTACCTATGGCATATTTAATTTCTCGACCAGTTATGGCGGCTCTTGATGTGCTAGGTTTTTGCTAAATATTTAATTTAACCCAAAGGGAATTTCAGCCCTTCGGGTCTGTTGCTCCCTTAATTTCCTGTGGAGGAACTGAAAATGTCATTACATAACTTTATACAATTGTCACATCGAATAGAGGCAAGCCGACTTAAAGAAATCAATATTCAGAATATGCCTGAACAATTACGCTCGATTGCTGAGCCCATTGTTGAGCCTAAACGCTGTTATGATAATTCATTTAAGTTAGCTACCTCATTAAACGCCACTTATGTTTTAGGGATCTATTGCAAGACAATACCTATTGAACATGCTTGGCTAAAGATAGGCGATAACTATTACGATCCAACATTAGAAATAGTTTTAAATGATACAGCTGGCAAATACCTGTCTTTGGTTGAGCTATCTGAAGCAGAGCTATTTAATACAATGATTGAGATCGATGAGGTTACGGATAAAGGCGTTTACCCACCAATGTTTGAAACAATTAAATATCACACCAATTTTCGTGATTTATTTATTTCAGATGCTGGCCGGTTAAGAGAGCTTTATCAATCTAGTATGACAATAACTATAAACTAAAAACCCTTGAGGGCTAAACACGCTCAAGGGAGTAGTGTTAGCTAAGCCCTCATAAATTGTGGAGGAAATACCAATGCTAACTACTAAAGATATTAGTTCAGAATTACCTACAGTATTAAACGAGTCTTTTCGTTTACCGATGCCAGGTGATTTTGTTCAAGTGAATGAGTCTAAATACACTGATGTTCCAACCGGTTCATTAGGAGTAATTTTGGGCAATTCTAATTACTTTAAAACTGAATATGATATTTGTTTTAATCCTGTACCTTGCCCTTGGCTTACCAACACACATTACTCAAGCTCAATAACAGCGGCTGGTGGTTGTATGTTGCCTTTGGTGGATGCTGAGCTGTTGATGCAGTCTAATCTACTAGTAGAGAAAGAGTTTTATTCTCCTTCTAAAGCTATTAGTAAAATCAGATGCAATGTAAAAGTTTGGTATATCGACTTACGTTCTTATGAACGTGCCGGTAAGCTAAATACTTTTATACACAATAGTAAAAACTAATTTATAAACCAGTAAAATAAACCAACCCAAGAGGGGAAGCCAATTCCTCTTGGGATTGTCTTTCCTTCAAAAATTTCCGTGGAGGAATTACAAATGATAGCTATATTAGAAAAATACTTTAACTTGCAACTTACTGCTTTTGGTTATGACGATATTGCTTTAGAAGATGGACTATCTTGGCAATTGAATTACAGCCAAGGTGACGGACTTAAATTCCCGTATGCCACCCTACATAGCACAAGCATTCACGAATTAAGTGATCGCTTGCTTAAAGGGAAAACGAAAGCAGCAGTTACACGTGCCATTAAAAAAGGTTTGGAAATATCTATTGGTGGCGCGTTTCCAGCACATCTTGAAGAATTTCATTGCTCACCTGAGCTAACTAATGTGGAGCGAGAGGCCTGTGAAGAATTTATATCTTTCATAGATAAGGATCTTCACGACCTCGAAAGGCAGCTTACAAGTGATGGTTATGCAATTTTAGATTCTACTCCACCAGAGTTTGAACCTGAAACTGCAATTAAACGTGATCTTGGTCGCTTTCAGCTTATTGTTAAAAAGACACACTGTGGTAGCTTTTCAATTGTTGATGATGATGATTATTTTTTAAATGATATGAAATCGATTATCAACAAAGAAGCTGAGTATTTTGACTTACAAATTTGTCTACTTGATAGGCAGAATAATAACTCAAAATTAGCCACAAGGTATCTTGGTAGCTGCTCAATAGGACCAACTGAAAGCGTAATAAAAGCTTATAGTTGTTACATTAGAGAAATGGTTGCTGAAATGGTTGATGAAGCAAGAACAGATCTGAACTTAAGGAATGTTAAGCGTGATAAACAAATGCGAGACAAAATTGAAGCTGACCGACTTTTATTACAAAAGCGAGCAGCTGAAGCTAAAGCCGAAAAAGATCGTATTAAGCAAGATAAGCTTAATGCTCAAATACTTTCAATTTGGCAGGGCATAACCTTAAATTCTCAATCAGCTTTTGCAGGAGTATAAAAATGAAGTTTTTAACATACATACAGTTTAAGAAGATTTTATCTAATCTTTTAAAAACTGAATTAAATTTAGATGTTACTGAACTCGATGAAAGCTCAATAATCACTTCTTATAATGACGGATGGACGCCGCATGAACATATGGAAATGATTTTGGCTCAAAATAATAATTAGGTAATAAGATTAAACCAAGGGGATGCTTTCGCATCAGTGCTTTTGCACAACCCTTGGTTTTTTTTTGCTTAAATTATTGTGGGTAGTGCTCTTGCAATATAGATACAGATAAGGTGAAAAGGGCAGTTACATTGTCTTTTAACTCTTTAATCAAAGGCTTTGGCGAATCAATTAAGCATTTCTCTTCTAATGTGTCACAGGCTTTATGCAATGCAATTAAACCTGTATTGCCCGCAGAGCTTTTTAAATTATGTGATAAATTAGCTAAGGTAATTAAATCATCTGTTGCTTGGATTTTATCGATTAGCTCCGCACCATGAGATATGAATTTGCTGACAATCTGAAGCACTAATTCAAGCCCTAGCGCTTCCTCGTCAAATTCAAGTACACTTTTATCAAAGTAACTTACATGGCTAGGCTCGCTGGTTTTTGGTGGCTCTATATCGTTGTAAGGTATATGCATGTAGCTTGGGCCTATGTGCTCAACAAATACTTTTTTTAATGTTTTCTCTAAAAGCTCTAATTTTACAGGTTTACCAATAAACCCATCTAAACCTGCATCCATATAAGATTGAATTTCATGTCTGAAAACATGGGCTGAAAACGCTATTGTTGGTAAGTGAAAGCCAACTATGTTTCTCAGTTGAGTGGTCAATGTAATGCCATCAGTATCGGGTAGGTTTATATCCATTACAACTATGTCTATTTTGATTTTATGTATTATCTCAGTGGCTTCTTTACCTGTACCGGCCACATATACCTTATGGCCAAGTTTTTCTATCAACCCAACTGCAACCATTATATTAGTAGGGTTATCTTCAACTAATAATAAATCAAGGCTAGGCATGTTGATTTGCTTTTGACTAGCGTCTGTTTTTAAATCAGTGGATTCGCCTTCTCTAAAAGGTAGTGTGAAGAAAAACTTACTGCCTTTCCCTTCAGTGCTTTCTACATTTAAATCACCACCTAAGAGCTGTACATAACGATTGCTTATTGCCAATCCAAGACCCGTTCCGCCGTAAGTGTGCCGAGCTTGCTCAAAAGGCTGGAAAAGTTTTTTCAAATCAGTATTTGATAAACCTATGCCTGTATCAACAACATCAAATTGAAATCTATTGCTGCCATTAATATGGGTGACAAAAAGCTTTACTGAGCCCTCATCAGTGAATTTAATGGCATTGCCCACTAGGTTGAATAAAATCTGCGATAGCTTGCGTGAGTCGCCATATAGTAAGTCTGGGCAGTGCTCTGAGAAAATAGTGGTTAATGAAATATTTTTTTTAATTGCAGTAGCTTCAAGTGAAAGTTTTAAATCGTTTACTGTCTCACGCAAACTAAAATTTGAGTTGTAAATACTTATATGGCCGGCTTCTATCTTTGAATAATCAAGTACGTTATTTAAAATAGTCATTAAAATAGAGCCTGAATTAGCAATTACCTTTGTGTATTTATCCTGCGTTACATCAAGGGGTGTATCTTGCAGTAATTCAATAGTCCCTATTATGCCATTCATAGGCGTTCTAATTTCATGGCTCATATGAGCTAAAAAATCCGACTTAGCTTTGCTGGCTGCTTCTGCGGTTGACCTGGCATATGCATGCTGCTTAACTTCTTGGGCTAGAAGGTTGTTAGCCTGAGTTAACTGTGCTGTTCTTTGGTCAACTATTTCCTTTAGTTCTCTCTCGCTGTCCTGTAGTTTCTTGGAGTTTTGCTTAAACACATGCAATGCCGAATTTAAAATAGCTATTTCATCATTTTTCCTTACAGGTATATCAACGAGCAAGTCCCCATTAGTTAATTTATTAACTATTTTTACCGTATTATTGAGTCGTAGAAGTATATTTATAAAAATATACTTAATGGTATAGGCAAATACGAATAAGAAAAATATTGTTAGGTATATCTGAACTCGGCTTGTGTGGTTTGTGAGATCTGCAATAGTAATGAAAGAGGCTCTTGCATCAAAATGTGTCTTATCAACAATGAAGTCTACCTGTTGACTCAATACAAAGAGGTCCTCTTTTAGTAACCGCTGGTGGTTCTCTATCATATCATCTAAATTTAGCTTTTTACTAAGTAGCAAAACTAGTTGTGATACGTCCTTTTTAGAGAGGCCTAATATATTTGCTAACCTACTTTTAAGCTCTGCGTCAGGCATCCCCTGCAAGCTGGTTTCGATATGTTCTAAATTTGTGCGCAGTAAACTCTCAAGGTGCGTTAACTCATCAATAGTGTCGGTTTGTACTAGCTCTCTAGCTTTATACTTAGCTATTGTTGAATTTAGCGTTATATAAGTTGTTATATCGTTTTCAGCCTGTGGGCTAGATGCTGGGGTTGTAAGTTGTAGGTTGAATTCATTTAAATTGGATAATATTTCATTGAATTTATTATTAATGGTGAACTCAAGGCTAACATACTCCTGAGCTGTATTAGTTCCACTATCCAATTGAGCAACAATATTTAAATATGACTTATTAAGAACATCTTTTTTTTGACCCCGCTGTAACTCTGTAAGCAACTTTAATAGACTTGCTAGCAGTTTTTTAATAGTTTCTTCATGCTGCTTCAAGGTCAATATATTAGGTGAGTTAAGCATTTTATCTGAAAGCATAAAAATTTCAGAATCTAGCTCGCTAATTTCGCCGGCAACAATTAAGTCCGGTAGAGTTTGCTCAACAATTACAGATTTTTCGTCACTAATAGTGTCGAACGAATACCACCAAACAACAAGAGAGGTTGCGTATGATAAAAATAAAACTAATGAAGCTGTAAGTAGGCGAGGGCCAATACTCTTGGTTTTGAATCTAAGCAAAAGGTTGTTTCACTTATTATTTAACATCAGCAGAAAAAAAGTAACCTTCGCCATGGCAGGTGGCGAAAATTCTAGGTTTTTTCCTATCATCTTCCATTTTTGCTCGTAACCTCCGCACTAAAACATCAATGGTTCTATCAGAAGGCGAGTCAGTTCTATGGCTAATAAGGCTTAACAAACGCTCACGGCCCATTACTTCAAAGGGATGTGTTATGAAGGCTAAAAGTAATTCAAACTCGGCTTTAGTGATTTCAATCGATTCATTGTTTTTTTCTAAAGTCCTCTTTTTTACATCTAACTTAAAATCGAGGAAGCTATATACTGAATCGTCTTTTTCTAGTTGTGCCCACGCAGTTTCGGCTTTATATAATGCATCACGAGTTAGTTGAATGCGCCATAAAAGGTTTCGTGCTCTAACTAGAAGTTCACGCATGTTAACCGGCTTCATAACATAATCGTCAGCACCAACCTCCAAACCAAGGATCACATCAATCTGGTCGGTTTGTCCGGTTACCATTATAATAGCTATATCGGAAGTGGCCCTTAATTTTTGAGCTATCTGAATGCCATCTATACCAGGCAATTTTAAATCGAGAACTATTAGATCTATTTTATTACAAGTCAGTATGGAGTTCATTTCATTGCTATCAGTGGCTTCAAAGACAGTATAGCCAGCCTGCTTAAAATAATGTGCTGTTTTAAGTCGCTGTACTGCATCGTCTTCAACTATAAGCGTTTTGTAACCCATGTTTATAGCACCTTAGCCTAGAATAAAGAGGTGTTGAACAATCAAGAAGTTGTATCAACGTAATAATTTGCTGGACTATAACGCTTTCAACATGCGTATGCAAAATATGAGCAGAGTCTTTTGTAACCCAGTGAAAGCATTATAAAGCCAGCAATACTAATGAAGCATTGTATAGCTACTGCAAAGGCATGGGCTTGGCAGTAGCTGGTGCAGAATTGTTTGGCCATATGGAAAATTTATATTGTTTTTTTCCTTTGTAAGTATTTTGATCTTCTAAAAATAAAATAATACCTGAATCATAAAACTTCTTTACTGCCTCACTTACATTATTGCTATTTATCATCAGCGATATAGGTGAGGAAAATCTGCCTACGTTATCAAATAGCTCAAGATGCTCTTTTAATATAATAGCCGTGCTATCTGCAGTGCAGTTGTATGAGCCCTCGTTCTGCCAGTCTCGTTCAAGTCCGATTTCAGTACACCAGCCTAACTCCTGCAGGGCTGTACTAGCGTTTAAAATGCGTCGCTTGAAGCTACTAGGTAATTTTCTAGTTTTATGTGCAAGCTGGCAATACTGCTTATAAATAGACTCTATATTAAACTCAAGCTTAGCTATGAGAGCTTTTTTAGTGCCTGAATAATGCCATATATCTAGTTCATTATTCATGGTACGGCCAAATCGAAGTTCTGCTTGTGCCTTTTTAGCCCAGTTCGCAATGAATTTATTAGCTTTAATCCGGTTGTTCTGCGGAACATCACCATTTTGTTTAGCTAATTTAAGTGCGATTAAAGCGCACCATGCAACGTGTCCAATTAATTTTGCCTCAACTTCATTTCTGTAAAAACTTTGCATTTTTGGTACCTAAATAAAAACCTATTTTAATGTTATTTTAAATCCCGCAAGTATTGGGGTTGAAGCCATTTGATGTATTAGGCTTTAATTAATCATTCTTAAAGTTGTAAAACGAAAGGCCGTCATTATCAGGGCTAGCATCCAACGTATCTAAAATCTCAGTAACAAGTTTATTGGCGTCGTAATAATCTTGCCTAGTGAGCGTGATCACATGAATGCCTGAATCAGATAAAGCTTTTGCTGACTCAAGCTGCCTGTTTGAGTTAGTCATCCACACTAGGCCACCAGCAGTTAAAAACACCGCCAATTTCGGCTTTAGAGTCTGCTTATCAAGCAACAAAATATCTATAACAGCATCAAAGTGTAGGGGGTCAACCTTATGATTGGCGATGCACTGTACAGATGTTCCAAACTGCACATGAAAGAAATCTCCAAGTCGCTCCAACGCACTGAGATACAACTTAACCTCTGATGGGTCACCCGGTAAGCGGCATGAGCTTGCATCCCAGCCATTATTACTCGGTAAAGTTTTGGAGTTTTTATGTTTGTTTGCTTTACTTAACCTGACTAAAAGTAAGAAAAAGCATAATGTTATTATTAATATAACAATCGAGTTAGATATAGAAAACATATTAAACGCTCTGTATTAAACGTGTAGTTTATAGTAACTAAGCTATACATCAAAGCGAGAATAAATGCTTTGTACCTGCTCATGAGCCTGTGTAGACATTGGTTTGCTGTCATAGCCCATTTGCCTAGCTAAACTTGCTGGCATCACTGCCTCTTCACAATTACTAAGTTTTGATTTAATGTGTAAATTACTTAACGCTCCCAACTCAACGCCAGAGAATAACGCTAAAACATTATCAAGCGGCTCTAGCTTCAAATGAGGTGGCACAATCGCTTCACCAACCACAATGGGTAAACCACCTATTATTGAGCTTAAAGTAACCAAACCACTCGTACTTATTGACGCAACCTGTAAATGCACCTCTTGCTTGAAATCCATTATAAACCTCTTACCTTTATTTAATTCTTGATGATTACTAGTAATTTCAACTAGTGAACCGTCCCGTTTAGCTTCCACAAGGAGCTGCATTTTATCGCCGGTATTAAAGCCTGCATTAGCAATGCTTATGTTTTTTATAGGCCGCTTGATGTAACTCTTCAATAAGCTATACCGTTGGCAAACACCAAGATCTAAAACGCTGCCATTTTCAATGAGAACATCAGTTAACTGCAAAGTGCTTGTATGCAAATCAAGGCACGCTTCAAACACTAAGTTATTCGCTTCTATGCATTCTTTAAGCAAGTACAGCGAACGAATTAAAGCTGGTGGAGTAGGGATAACCTTGCTGTCATGCGTCACCAAAGAAACTACTTGATTACCTGTATCGCTCAGAATCAACTTAACTAGTGAACCATTAGATATTTTCTTAAAAACATACTTGTCACTTTTAGATTTACTTAATATTTCACACTTATCTATAACTTCAGACTCTCTGGATACCTCTTTGGCCATAAACACATATGAACTAACATAAACTAAAGGTATTGTGCTTTTAGCTATTTCATACCCTTTACGAATAAAACCATCTACCTCATTCAATATAGCTTGATAGGCTTTACGCGCAGGAATGGCACTTAAACCCAAGGAGCCAAAACGCTTGTTTACAACACCATTACTTAAAATCTCAACAACCTCTAAAACATAACCATATTTACCACCGAGACAATTTAAAACTTGCATTTCCCCAGTGCCATTAACAAGAGTTACTGAACTCTCTAAATGCATTTACTCGCCCTCTAATGTATATGCGCAGCAGCTGCAAATAAGGTTGATTTGACATTAATATCAACATTTAAATCCACATCAACAGCCATTAACGTTGTTAGCTCATGATTAGCGATAGCAGAATCCCGGACGCCTTCTAGCATATCTAATGACGATTTATGACCAACAAGGGTTTCAACTGACTGTGTGGCAATAGCAACCAGTTTGTTTAAAACCATTTCTCCCTCTGAAGCATTAGTTGCTCCACACTCATCAAGTAAAGAAGCAATAAGTTTTTTTGTTAATAATTCAACTGTTTTAGGTGAAAGCATGTTTATCTCGTTATTAATTTTAGTTTTATAAGGTTATATAAGGCTGTTATAGCAAACAGCCTTTAAATATTTATGGCGCTAGTTTAGCCATTTTTAAAAGCACACTAAGCATAGTTAGGGCTTGGGTATTGCTCCGCCCCAATGTAAGAGTTGGCATCATGCGTACCTACAGGCTTTTCAAGAACCTCTTGAGTGGTAGCATCTACATTCTTCAGGTAGTTTTGTAGGTTTGTAACAAGTGACGACTGCGGTGAAGCAGTAGGTATAGGCCAATCGTTAAAGCCTTGCCTAATAATGGTTTTACAGGCCATTTTTTCAAACCATGCACCCCAAACGCCGCCTTTAGAAAGATCTCGAATTTTATGCAACATAGTTAAATTTACTGGAGTGCATAAGAAACTTCCATCAGGCCTTCTAGCTAAACAGTAGCCACCTTTTAATTCACCACGGTTGCTTTCAAAAGGGTCAAAATCATGCTTTGGCTTAGAAAAGCGGTCAACCCATTTAAAATCGTCATTTGCGTAAACTAACTCAGCTACTGCAGAATCAATTGCGCCACTATCAATACCTAAGCGGCGTAAGCCTCTATATGATGGCTCTAAATGACACTCTAAGCGACTAGCTTTCGAGTTCCAGCGCGGCACCAAATAGGCCAAACCTAATTGCGGGTTTAAAGTTAGCCCGCTATTAGCAACTAGAATAAGTGCTTTAGATATAGAGTCTTCACTAGCAGATGCTAAAGAGAAGTCTTTATTGTTTGTGTTGTTGTAATTAGCTTCAATCAATTGCTGTGCATAAATGCATTCTTCGAAAAACTTAACCTCCAACCCATTAGCTCCAACAATTCCCTCAAACGCTTCTTTAGTGCTTTCTAAAATGCGCTTAATAACAGTGAAGTCAGCTGGTGCAGCCTGTCTCGTATTTTTACTAGGGTACGATTTACGCTGATTGTTAGCAGGGTACTTGTTCCCACCTTGTGGGTAATTAGCTTGCTGATATTGATTAGCAGGCATAGCGTTATTATTAGAACCATTCTGATGCTGGTTAGAATGCTGATGGCTATTAGCCTGAGCATTTTGTATAGGTCTAGCGTTTTGGTGTTGCAGGTTTTGTTCATCATAGTTATTCATGTTTTATTGCCCTTGCATTTATCTGATACAAACAAGATTACGATGGGTTCGTAAACGCGCAACCCCCTTTTTCATAAGTTTTCATTATTATTCACAAGTCATATGTTGTTATTTAAGGTGTAGCAGTATACTTTCTGTGTTTTTGTATGATGGGAAATAAAATGCATAGTGGAAAAGCGTGGGTTAAATTTGCTTATATCCCAATCACGCTAATACTTACGTTTGCTGTAGTTTTAATTACCATTCTTGCAATTCATGACTCAAGTTCTAATTCTTCTATTTTAGAAAAGCACAATGATATTTATTTATCCCGAATGGAACTGGCTATCAAGCCACTGGCTAAGCAGTTAAAGGATGTTGAATTAGTAGCAACCCAGCTACAGCAGAATATATTGAATGTCATATCAGACGACGAGCTTTTAGAAAGCGCTAAGCGCAAAAAAGCTATGGAAATATCCAAAGACACACTTCACTCAAACTTTTCTATTTTTGGTGTTTACACAATTTTTGAATCAAACAAATTTGGAACTGATAACAAATACATTAGCAATGCGAATTTTGGTGGTAACGAAATTGGTCGCTTTACTCCATACTTCACTCTTACAGATAGTGGTAGAACAAACACAACGATTGAACCTGAAAGTTCATTTAAGTTTAGTTATAAAAACAAGCTAGGTATGGACAACAACCACTGGTACTCATGTGTTTTCAAGGAAAGAGCAGCTTGCTTTATCCCACCCCATGAAGCTTTAGTGGATAATAAGAATATCAATTTGCTATCGATAGCATTGCCAATATTTTCACATGATGAAGTCATAGGTGTGGTGGGTGTTGATATTCGGCTAACAAACATAACCAGGTTGGTGTCATTACTTAGTGACATAGTTTTTGAGGGAGGCGCCCATTTGCTACTTACCGAAAAGAATGGGGCGGTAATCGCGGACTCACAATTAACTTTAGGCAATGATATACCTTTTTCAAGGTTATCTGACAGCCTACAGGCTTATGAGAAACTAATTGATAAAGATATAAGCACAAGCTATTTTGACACATTAAATAAAGACCTTTACATTCAAGTGCCAATACAGCTCATGAAAGAAAAAACGATTTTCAGGATGTTTGCAAAAATAAAAACGAAACTGACAATCAAAGAACGGCTGCTTAATATAAACCTCAAACCAAGACAACTAGATCAGCTTGCTATTTATATAATAATTGAAGGCTTGATGATTACGATTTTAATTTTTATAGGTTTCAAGCTATTAAACGGCCTTAAATTACAATTAAAAAGGAAAAAAGGGCGTTAAGCCCTTTGTTAGTTAATATAGAGCTGTTGTTGCTCTTGAGCAGGTGGTGGTGTTTGCTTAACTCTATTTTTAAAAATGGTCTCAGCTCTAGTAACACCTTGGTTTGAGGTTTTGCTACTAACAGACTTATACTGGCTAGCTATTGCCTTTCTTTCAGTTGATTCATATAAATCCATATCATTATCAGTTAAAAACTTAGCCGCTGATTGCAGCCGGCCATGGTAAGAACTTACTAAGGTGTGGAGAGCCCTTTTTAATACTTGTTTTTTCCTAAATTCGTCCGAGAACACACCAAACCAAGCGCTATTACCGCTCATGGATGCAACTTGATCTAATTCAGCTGCTGACATTTTAGTTGTTAAGTAATCACCTTTTGGTGTGCAGATAGTGCATAGAGCACCTACTACTGGGCCGCGATCACCAAACAAATCATCAATAATAATTTGTGGTTTACTAGTTATATCATTTGATAGGCGTACTTTATCAGCTTTATGGATAACCATTGTTGTAATGTGTGAAATAGCACCTGCCTCATTACATAAATGGAGCAACCCTTTATAGGTTACATGAAGCTTGCAAAGTACCTGGCCGGAACTATTAATTTCTGGAACAATCATGACATGATCTAATTGAGGCGACAGGGATAAACCTAGAGAAGCCGCATTAATAAGAGAATGCGCAACACTAGTTACGTTAATCTTAGTGATCGGGTATTTAGCAAGCACGTTATTTTCAAAAATCCTTACTGCTAAATTAGATTCAACCTCAAAGCTTAAGTGTGAATAATTATTTTGATTAACAATTGTGTTGTAACTTTCTTCAATTGCATTAATTGCGTTCAATATGTTGTTCATAAGTAATAACCTAAATAGAGTAAAAGTTAGTTAAAAATATCTAAATCTAAATCACGTGTAACTTTTTTAAGAACTTCTAAACGAGTCCCACTTTTAGCAGGTATGTTTTTCAAGGCTCTTTTAATTACATGAAACGCACCGACTAAATGAGCGGGTAGGTATGCCTGCAAACCCGTTAGGCTTATTATTTCATCAATTTCATCACGATTAATTACGGTAATTATCTGATCTTTATTTTGCATTTCTAGTATGCAAATAGTCCCCTTAACATCTTCAAAGCTGTCATTAAAAACATTTATTGTTTGCTCACAACCAAAGCCCATAACATCACCCTCTAAGCGAGCTTTGCATCCGTTTAAAGTATTTGTTAGTGCCAGCACCGAAAATGACTCCAAACTTGATATAACTTTTAAAATACCCTTTAGGGAAAGCCTTAAACTGAACTTTGTACCACCGCTAACATTTACTCTCTCAATAAAGCACAACTGCTCATCAGGCGATAGGGATAAACCAAGTAGAGCTGCATTCACGATTGATGAAATAAAGCTTAGTTTCGAGCAATTATTTAAGTTATTAATATCAACCGATATAGAGGTTGAATTAGCAGCAAATGCCAACTCCTTATCAACATCTAGCAATATTTTGTTTTTTAAGTATTCATACTTAACTTTATCGAAACAGTTAATTAATTCATTCTGCATTGATTTACGTCTTTATTAATTAGTTGAGTATTAATAGTCGCACTAAGTTGGAATCGCGCAACCCACCAATTAAACAAAAGCCTGTAACAATAAATGCAAATAATATTTACAGTAATAAACGCAGTTATATTGTGTTCATAACTTTTCACATCTATTAACCTCTTATACTTAACATAAATGCATAATGAACATATCAACTAAAATAAATATTGTTTTAGGGGGTTGCGCGATTAAAGAGTTGGGTAAGAATGTAATAGTATTTACATCTAAGGAAATAAAAATCATGTTACAAATAAATGCAAGCCGTAAACTTTTAACTCTATCAGTCGCTGCAACATTACTAATTTCAGGTTGTGCTTCAAACGACCCAATTGAGGTTTATGTTGAGCGTCAGCAAGACATTGTTGAAAAGCAAAATAAAGAAGCTCAAGAAGTGTTTAGTGCAGTACCTAAGTGGTTCTTATCGCCACCACAAAATGATGATGCTGGCATATACGCTGTAGGTACGGCAACATCAAATAATTTGCAGTTCACAATGAACCAAGCAAAATTAAATGCTGAATTCACTTTAGCAAAAAATTTAAATCAAGAGGTTTCAGGTCGAGAGCGTGCTTTTATGCGTTCAGGCTCACAAGGTAATGTTGAAAGTGACGCAGAATCAGTAGTAACAAAGTTTGTTGATTCAGCTGATATTGTTGGTGTGAACACCGTTGAAAATGATGTTCAACTAGTTAATGGCAAATATACTGTATACACGCTATTACATCTATCGTATGACCAGCAAGCGACCATATTATCTCGAAAAGCTGGCAATGCTACTCGTGTTGCTGCTAAAGAAGCATACTCTGAGATAGAAGCAGAAGTTCGACGTCGTGCTACTGAGAAAAAAGCGGCTGAAACTACCGCTGTGCCTGTTGAGCCAAAACAGACAGAAAATAACAAAGGTTCTTTAATTAATAGTACAAATCAAGTAACAATTAATCGTTAATTATGGTGGTAGTTCATGCTTGGTAAAAATCATGCTACTACTGCCATTGCAAGCTGGGTGCTGTCTAGTAGTTACCTGCTAGACCACCAACCTCAAGCTTTAGAGGCATTGCTTTTAGCTGTGGTTGTTGGCTTTGGTTCACTTCTTCCAGATGCCGACCATCCTGACTCCCTTTTAGGGCGTAGAGTAAAGTTTATCTCCGTACCACTAAGCTACTTGCAAGGTGATAGGGCGATACTTCCATGGAGTGAGCATACACATAGTCGAGGTATAACTCACTCGATATGGGCATTATTAGCGTGCTACTGGTTAGTTGCAACACAGCAGGATTATGCAACAGCCTTAGCTTTTGGGTTTGCCGCACACTTAATAGGTGATGCATTAACACCAGCAGGTGTAAGGTTATTATGGCCTATTTCGACTACTTTTAGGTTCCCCCTAACTTTCAGAACAGGTGGTTTTGTAGAGTACGGGTTTACATATGGTTTACTTATAGCTGCGGCAATGCATTTGCTAGGTTTCAATTTATTACACGAGCTTTTTATGCTTGTGGCAAATAGTTAAAAAGGGAAAGGTATGGAGAGTACATTGGTTGCAAGTGATATAAAAATCAACGGGCTAATAACGTCACTTGCTGTTGAAGAGTTTGAAACGCATAGCTCTTTCGATGAGATGCTTCCTGAAGAAGTTATCTCACTATTTTGTAGTGTAGCCCCAGAATTTACAGACTCGGAACTGCAATACGCATTTGACTCAGAAGAAAGCGCTTTGTATTTTACTATTGCGGGCTTAAAAGCTAGCTTTTCGGTTTTTAACACTAACCAATGGGTTAATTGGGCCCAAGGTACAAAAACAGATAGCTTTGTTTTAAGGGCAAGCTTGCCTTCAAGTTATGCTCTAACTCCGCTAGAGGCACTAGAGCTTAACAGGTTACACCCAAGCTTAAAATTTTATCTAACAGATGGTATTGTTATTGTAGAAGAAGCTTACTATTTAGCTCATGGTGTTCCAGTTTTGAACCTGTTAGACCGAGTTTATTCATTTTTAAACAACGTAAATAACTTACCTATGTAATGCAAAGAATTTCATTATAGCCAATTAAAGCCAGCGATTTCGCTGGTTTTTTTTTGCTCTTCAACTTAGAATTACTGCGTATTCAATGATAGGTGTTATATTCGTACTACGAGATCAAAAAGGTGGTTATTATGAAGTTTAAAAAACATGGAGCGGCTTTGGCGGTGTTGGCCGCAGTTAGTTTGGGAGGGTGCTCAAACGAGCTTGAGGACGATATAAATGGAAAAAATGAAGTATTTATATCAATAGAAAAAAACAGCAATGTCAATGAGCCGGAAGACGTGCAATCAACATCTTCGGTAAAAGTAACACTGTCTACGGTAGCAGATAGTGATGTCAGCTTTAAATACGAAGTATACAGTGGTACAGCAACAGCAGACGAGGACTTTAAGGCAGAGCAAGGTTATGGGACCATTAAATCTGGTTCAAGAGTGTTTGAAGTGCCATTTACGGTGTTAGGTGACGAAGTGGTAGAGGGTGACGAAAATTTTTATGTGAAAATTACTGAAGCTAGCCATGCGAAAATTAAAGCGGGTAACGACACCAGCTTAATAACAATTAAAGATAATGATATTGAGGTTTTTTTAACGATTGAAAGCACGAAGAAAATAATGGAGCCGGCGAATGGCGAATTGTCTTCAAGTGTTAAAGTTAACTTATCAAGCGTTGCCAAAAAAGATATTACATTCAATTATGATATTACCGGTATTACAGCAACAGCAGGTATGGACTTCATTGCTGATTCGAGAGAAGTAATGATAAAAGCGGGAGCGCGTTCGTATGAAATCCCGTTTATCGTGCTTGGCGATAGCTTTGATGAAGATGATGAAACGGTTTTAATAAAAATTAAAAATGCAATTAACGCTACGATCAAAGAGAATTACAATAGCAGCACTATAACCATTCAAGACGAAGACGAAGATAGTACGGTTGCATTTGAAACAAGCTTTACAAAAGTAGCTGAGGGAGCAGGTGATTATAAAGTTAAAGTTAACCTCTCAACGGCCTCAGAAAAAGATGTCAAAATACCATTTGTTCTTTCAGGCTTAGCCACTAAAAATCAAGACTATGAACTTAAGACACAAAGCCCAATCGTTGTTCCTTCAGGTGCAAAGCAGGTAACTATCGACCTCGACTTTTTGCCCGATGATATTAAGGAAGGTGGGGAGTCAGTAGTTATTGAGCTGTTATCACCTCAAAACGCTAAGCTGGGTGATGATAATATCATGACCATCTTTATACCCGGTGATATTGGTTTGAATGACACAGGTGTAACTAGTTGGTATGACGGTGAAAGCTTTACTTCAACATCCCCATCTTCTGATTATCCAGGGCAAGATGCTGAATTTGGTCATGATGCAGGTAATAACGTAAGCTACGATGGGGCAGCTGGCCTGTCTTTCACTAAGCTGGATGCTTCCGGTAACGCCTTGCCTAGTAACGCTAATCAATATGAATGTATACAGGACAATAGGACTGGCTTGATTTGGGAGTCAAAACAATCCACCCAAACATTACCTACTTCTTCGGGTAAAGAGCTTAAAGATACAATCGCCCAAATGATTAAAGATGGCAATTACTCTTACCTACCGTCTCATGAAAATTGGCGTGCTGCTAACTACAAATACTATTGGTTTAACAATGACCGGACTAATAATGGCGGTGCAGAAGGCGCGGAGGGATTACGTTTTGTAAACAATAAATATCCAGTTAGCATGAATTGTGCATTTCCAAATGATGAACTACCAAACTACAGCAATTCATTTAGCCACTGCAACACAGAAACGTATGTTAAAGCTATGAACATGAACGCTCACTGTGGGTACAAAGATTGGAGATTATCTGAAATCGATGAATTAAGATCTATTCATAACTACAGAGCGACAGGTGAAGAAGCGGGGGAGGTTGAATATTTCCCTAATACTGCTAATGGTGATTATATTAGCGCTACACCTTCGGCAGATGGAAAAGGCGCTGCGTGGTGCTTATCCACTGTAACTGGTCAGGTTCGCTATTGTAAAAAGCAAGTTTCAAACTTTATTCGCTTGGTACGTGGAGGTGCACAATGAAAAAACTAACATTTGCAATTTGCCTTACTGCTGCGCTTAGCGCCCCTGCTATCGCGCAAACGTGTAAAACTGACAGTATTGCGCCCACACAGAAAGCTGGGCAATTCCTTGATAATGAAGATGGCACGGTAACAGACATAGTTAATGGTCTAGTGTGGAGCAAGTGCTCTTTAGGCCAAACTTTTGCAGATAACTCCTGCACAGGCTCACCAACACACATTCATAGCTGGCAAGAAGCCCTAACCATTACTGAAAACAACAAAGACTATCTTGGTACAACCGGTTGGAGATTGCCAAATATCAAGGAGCTTAGCTCGTTAGTTGAAAGGTCGTGCACAGCTCCCTCCATAAACTTAGAGGCTTTTCCTTCTACGCCACTAGGTGTTTACTGGAGTAATACGTTTGATGCAAAAGGGACAAATTCAGCTAGTGGAATTAAAGCGTTAATCGTTGATTTTACTGATGGAAGCGAATTCCTAAAGGACGTTAATACTCATAGGTTAGTTAGACTAGTAAAACAGTTATAACAACCTATTTGTATTGGCACCACCCAAAGGCTCAATTTAACCTTAAATTGAGCCTTTTTTCAGAAGGTATGTATTAATGAAATTCACCGTTGCAACCATAATCCTAATGGCTGCACTCTTTACTAATAAAGCAAATTCAACTGAACATAAACTCTTAGAACTAAGTCACTCATCTAGTGTTAATACCGCTACTGTATTCAATAACGAATATTCAAACTCTGTATTAAGTGAGGATGAAGCATTTAGTTTCAGCTATATCGCATCGGAAAATCCAATTGTTTTAACGTGGGATATAGCTGATGGCCACTATTTATATCTCGATAACTTTATTTTTCAAAGTGAAAAACTGACTCTAGGGCAAGCAGCATACCCAAATGCAATAGACCATGATGATATTAACTTTGGTACTGTAAAAGTTCTTGAGGGCAACGCTAGCATTAAACTGCCTATATATTCAAATGCACCCGGTAATATAAGTATTACTTATCAGGGGTGCTCGGCTGCCGGACTTTGCTACCCACCAGTTACAAAAGACATATTTGTTGATGCTACCAATATAAATCAGGTAGAAAGCAAAACTTCAAACTCGGTTCTTACCGATAAACTAAAGAGCCAAGGCTTATGGTTAAATCTAGGCTTGTTTTTCTTACTTGGCCTTGGGTTGTCATTCACACCTTGCGTTTTCCCTATGTACCCGATTTTATCTAGCATAATAGCTGGTCAGGGCAAGAATTTAAGCGCTAAAAAAGGCTTTAAACTATCCATGGCATACGTTCAAGGTATGGCTATTACGTTCACGGGACTTGGGTTACTAGTGGCATCAGCAGGATTGCAGTTCCAAGCAGCATTGCAGCAACCAACAGTAATTGTAGCAACGGCTATCTTGTTTGGCGTATTTTCCCTGTCCATGTTTGGTTTTTTCCAGTTTCAAATGCCAACAGCAATCCAATCAAGATTAACCACAGTTAGCAACTCACAAAAGTCCGGCTCTTATGCTGGCTCAGCTGTAATGGGTGCAATATCAGGTTTAATTAGCTCACCTTGCACGACAGCACCTTTAACCGGCGTGCTTATTTATGTGGCTCAAACTGGAGACTTGATAATAGGAGCTGCTACTTTATACATACTAAGTATTGGTATGAGTTTACCTCTATTGATTATTGGAGCAGGTGGCGGAAGTTTGTTACCAAAGGCTGGCTTATGGATGGACAGAGTAAAGTCCTTATTCGGTATCGGTATGCTTGGTATGGCCTTATACATGCTTGATAGAGTTTACCCATTAGAGGTTACTGCAACAATAGCGGCCTCTCTAGTAACAGCGGCTATGGGATACTATTTAGCTCGTTGTACTAAAGGGGTAACAAAAGCCGCCATAATTTTTTCTATTATTTGTACGGTAGCTATACCTGTTTACATTATCCAAAACCCAGTGGGTAGCGGCACATCGGGGGGCGCATCAATACCAAGCAAAGGCGAAACACTTGAAAACATTATTGCTAGAGTAAAAAAGGCGCAAGAATTAGGTAAACCTGTGGTAATTGATTTCTATGCTGACTGGTGCACTACATGCCGAGAAATGGAAAAAGTTACTTTCTCTGACCCCGGAGTCAAAAGCAAGCTTTCTGAAACTGAGTTCATCACGGTAGATGTTACAAAAAACACAGATGACGATAAGGCAATACTAAAAAAACTTGATGTACTTGGCTTGCCGACAGTTGTGCTCATCAACGCTAACGGTGAAGAGGAAAAGGGCAACAGGTTGACTGGCTTTACTGCACCAAATGAGTTTCTAAAAAACCTAAGCTCAATTATTGCTCCATAGTAATTACACATTAAGACCCCAGAAACTTAAAGCTGGGGTTTTATCGTTCTGCATGAACTAAATTATAAAGCGTGAGGGCAGAGTGTAAATTTAAGGTTTATACGTTGCTTCAAACGTTTCAAAACAAAATGGTTTTGATTTTTTTGTAGTTACTCCTCCTCTTTTCCCTGTTTTTTGCAAATATGAAGTTCTGCGAGAAATAAGCTTGTGATATGCATCCTCTAAGGAAAGCCTTGTTTTAGTCCAGTGATGGCTTGATGAGTTCGACAGGAAAATGGGGTGGGGTTCGTTTTGGCCATATTTATCTAAACCTTCCAACACTTGATATATAACACCTTTATTATTTATGGGTGGGTTGTCTAGTAAATAATCAACGGCATGACGTTCATCTTTAGTAATGTGCGTTGCTTTAGATGTATGATACTTCAAGGGAGATAATAATATCAACTCACCTCCCTTTTCAACAGCCAACTGCCTAAAGTTACTAACAAACCGCACAGGGCTTTTTTTAGGATCGATTATTTTTATGTTCCTCTTTGTTTTACCGCACTTTTTGATTTTAGGTACATGTAGAACATGGTCAATTCTTACAAAACAGACACTCGCTTTGCACTTGTCGCAAATAGGATACTCCTTTAGTATGTGACCGTTTTGGATAATGCTGGTGGCGCAATCTGAGCATGCTTTGCATTTTTTTGCTGTATTACAAGGTAAGTATCTCATTAAATAACCTCAAGTTTATTTAGTATGATTTCTCTTATACGTGAAATGTGTCTTGTTCATGTAGGTCAATTATTTCTTGTGCTAACTCAACAGCCACGGATTCTATTTGCTCACTTGTAATATCAGTAACATTTAAAAAATCCTGAAACAACTCACTTTTATATAGCGTTTCTTTAATCGTGAACTTTGTACTGTAACAATCAATATAAGTGTCACCCGTGAACGTTTGAGAGCCTGATTTCTCAGTGGTACTATCAAAAGTCACTAAATCCCCATTACTTAACACACCCACGCGTGTTTTTGTTGGGACGTAAGATACATTACCTTTTTGAAGTCTTTTGTTGTGACTCGCTGACACGACAAATAAAATACTATGCTCTGAATTTTCAGTTTTTTTAAATTCATCAGACGATAAAAACAGGTTTCCGCACCAATCCTCTAAAACAGCACCAGTGAATTCACCTAAATTATTATGCAAAAAATCTTTAGTGATGTAACCCTCAGAAGACTTGAACTCTTGATACATTTTTTTGTAAACACTGTGAAGTATTTCTAAATCTGACATGATACTTTCCTTTAATTTCTAAGTTCCGCTTAGTCGTTGAACTGCGTTTCAGTTCATGGTTAAAAGTATATCAGCGCATTTTATATTGCCAATTCAATTTAAAATCACGAGTAACAATCTTAAAAAGCGGAACGATTTCCCCGAAGTTCAAGCCTGACAGTGGCTAGCTTTTACTATGATTTAGTAAAACACCGGGGAAAATGGATGAAAGCTTAAATGAAATAGCAAGAATATAAGCTGTTACCCAAGTTAAGTATGAATCTTTATTTCCCAGCTTCAAATCCTATCTCACGATTTACATACCTTACATTTATTTGACTAACTGAAGGATTAGTGCCCGACTTGGAAGCATTAAATGAGATTATTGGTTTGGCATTTACCAATGCGGAAAAGAACATAAAAAAAGAACATAAAAAAATAACTAAAAAAACAGTTCATAAATCTATTCATATTAATCTCTAAATAGTTGCACTTAAGGCCACGGAAGCAGTGAGCCTTACAACCCTTGCCGTTGACCTTATCTTATGTAGCAGTGTCCTTATAAAGCCTTACACGAACCCCAGAGACTAATCAGCTTGCCATTTCTAATTGGGGACTTGCGTATAAGTTATTAGAGGCAATATAGTTCATTATAGAGGGGGTTGTATCGCCTGAAATACATACTCCGCGACTTAACTTCTCTCTTACTATATCGCTTCTCATTACACAGCGCTCAGCAACAGAGAAAACATTAAAGCGCCCATCTATATCAGCATAATATTTCTGTTTTGATAAGTATGTGAGTTTATCATGACCAATGGCCAATGTAATTTCACAGTCTTGATGTTGAGCTGCTATATACTCTAACAGATCAGCTTCATTTACTGGTTCGCTATCATCCTGAATTTCATGCTCAATCACAAGCAACTCAACATTGGCAATAGCAATATCCTTTAGGAAGAGGTTAAGCATTTCACATCGCTTATTATATTCAGTTAATTTTCTACCTTTTGGGTCTGAGTGCAATGGGACAACAATTACCTTATCAAAATTTGATAAACGACTAATAAAATCCTTGTGCCCAACTGTTGGCGGGTTAAAAGCACCACGAACTACAGCAATTGATTTACTCATTTAATACACCTTTATTTATACTTAAAATCTGCACTGATAATAAAACATGACTTAAATCCCGCAATGCATCGAAACTTAATATGATGTGCGTCACTCCACAGCAAACCATTGTGAACGAGGATTATTACGCGCAATCTTTTGTCCTTGATAAAAGTTTACCCCCCCAATATTTACAGGGCTGTCTAAAACACCTTCTTTTACTTCACCGGTTGGAAAGAAAGCTAGCTTATAGCCAGGGGAGAAAATTTGATTACCGTACTGAACTGGGCTCGTGGCAGGTATAAACGACTTAATATTACCTCCATCGTACCAAGATATTTCAGACTTTATATTTAGGCCACTAAAAGCAGTAGGCTTGGAAAGCTTAACGCCAATACTTCTATCCGCAGGATTATGGAAGTAACGACTTTTAGCGGGGATAAGGACATCATTGAAATAAGCATCACCATGCGTAGGAGGGCCTAAGTTATCATCGGAGGTAACAGTGCGGCATTGTTTGCTTAGCTTTTGCTGGTTTTGAACAAGGCATGCCGTAAGCATGGGATCGTTAATATCTAGGCCTTTACAAAGGTTAAGAATCTCTGGCTGACAATATTTGCTGATTTGATGTAATTTAAAAGCACCGTCTTCAGTGGCTAATGTTCTTACACGGCTAACAATTTCATTCATACGCTGTTGAGATATAGCGTTGGTACCAATATCAGCGACGCTTCCATATTGGCTTTGCATTTGCATTTGCATTTTTTTCCTCAGCTCATCAACTTTAATTTCATTGATAGGCTGGGATGCAGCAGAGTGGCCAGTTAACGTTAAACATGCAGCCATTAGAATACTGCGACCTGTTGTTATACATTTTGAGTGTTGTTGCATGACATTAGTCTCACGGTTTCAATGTTGAGCGTATTATGCCATGTATAGTAGATTTTTAATAAGTAGAAAATGGAAGGGCACGGCAAGATTGACCAAATTGTCACTCTTGCCTATTTAGAACTTTAAACTTAAAGGTCAGGGTGCGGGGGGGTGCCGGCTAATATTCGAGGTTCAACATCGCGTGCCATGCAGCTTTTATCTATATTGACGCCAGATTCAATTAACTTTTTGTATATCTTTGGCTTAATACCTTTGCCATTCCACCGGTGTTTTCTCGCGTCTTTGTCAACATACAAATATTTAGGTGGCTTAGCTTTATTGTCAGGCACTAACTCAGGGTTTATTAAATCAGAATCAGTTAAACCTTGTTCTTCCATAAGCTCTCTAAGCATGGCGATATTAGCTTTTTTTTCTTCTAACGCTTTAGCTTCAGCTATTTCAGCTTCTTTACGCTCGCTTATTAAAAGGTCAAACTTATCACGCATTTCAACTAAAGAATCCAAGCTCTCATCTTTAAGGTGCTTCCGCATACTACGGATGCGCTTTAAAACAGATGTAAGTTCTTTTTTAAAATCTTCAACTGGTATTTTTTTCTCTTTTGCAGGCATTAATTTGACCCTCTGTAATAAGAATTAAAATATAGTATAACGCAATAAACAATAGTATTTAAGGAATTGACTAAAAAGCATGGCAATCAACTTCAGGAACCTAAAATTAATTACTTGCTAAGTTTATAAATAACCAATAAACTAATAATTAAGCAGCCTTACAGATGCTTAATTACCTACTTTAATCAAGGCTACACCTAAATTAAAGTGGAGTCTTATGGTAATGAAATTTGAAATAATATGTGCAATTCGAAATATGTTTACTTCCAAATTACTAAAATTTAATACCATAAGAGCTGTCTTGAGCCAATGCAGCTAATTTTGGCTTGTTTTACATTTATTTTAAGAGCAATACCAAAAAAGCCCCTTTAATTAGATAATAATCAAAGGGGCTTTTTATTGATATAGTGAATGTATTACTTAGTTGTTACTCTCTGTCCAAGACATTTTAAAACCGCCACCTTCATGCTCAGTTCTAATGCGATAAGCTTTCATAACTTTCTGTAAATATATCAATTTATACGAAGCTGTTTTTGAGTGGTAGTTGCCCACTGCATTCCAGAAAGATTGGTTTGGTTTGAGCTCATTTAGCCTTTGCTTTAAAACCCGACCTGCTACCTCTATGTTTAAGCAAACATCCATTGAAAGCTGTTGCCATGTAATGTTTGGGTATTCTTTTTTAAACCAGCGTTCTTTAAATTGAATCGTATTTATTTGGCCAGGGCCAAGGTCATGTGATCCGTTGGATGAGTTTCGTATTACTGCGCCTTTATTTCCACCTTCTACATCTAAAATAGCCAATAGCAGGATAGGGTCGAAGTTGTGCTTACCAGCCGATTTAGAAACACATTGCTCTACAACAACTTGCTGAACAGGCTCGCCATAGGTTAGCGCTTCTGTCGGTATATCAACACCCATCAGTCAGCAGCCTCATTGTCTTGCTGCTCTTTCTCTTTCTCCTTAGTAACTAAAATGTGATGAACAGCTCGGTGAATGAAAAGAGGTAAAACACCCATGAAAATCCATAGCATTACATTTTCAGTAGCAGCGTAAATCGTATCTGTACCATTTTGCGATGCGTTGATAGCTAATCTGTGGAAGTACATACCAATAAATACAACTGGTATTAAGGTTAGAAAAACATCGACTTTAAATGCCTTGTCACTATGCATAGCCATGAAAAGAAATATCAAGTGAACCATTGTTAGGCCACAATATAAAACACCTATTTCTCCACCAGCTATATACGCTAAAGGATAGGACGCTGAAACAGCGACAACGCCTAGTAAGTCGCGTTTCTTATAAAATGTATGATTGTTAATTTTCATGGTATTTTGTTTCTCACGTTTATTACGCTTTATTTTGAACTTGCAAGAACTATAACAAGAGCATACGATCAAAACAATTGTAAACTAAGGTGTCACAGGCGAGATATGATAGAAAATACAGATATAAAACCACCCAAAATTTCAACTAATGAAAGCAGCGACCAATTACTTAAACAGCTTAATGCAATTAAAGATGATGGGAGGCTTAAAAAAGCATTTAAAAAATTTAATGGCTTCAAATTAAGTATTAGTTTAATAGTGTTATTGAGTTCAGCATTTATATTGCAGACCAATGAAGTTAAAGATATTTGGCGGTGGATCAAAGTGCAAGCTCATGAAGCTTTTGCAAGTGGGCCAACACTTTCTACAGATCCAATCGGAGTATTCAGTAATTCTTTTGTTATATATTCAGAAAACATTGGTGAACTTGATACAGATGATTTGCTGCCACTAGTATTTAGATCCATTACAAGATTTAAGCTAGATGCATTGCGTTTCAAGGCTGAGTTCACAGTAACAAGCAGGGGAGGTCAATGGTCTGGATGCAGCTTAATGGCTGAGGGCTCTCTCGACAAAGCAGATGGTGGTGTTGATAGGAAAAATTATATTACATACATAAAATGCGAAAGTGAGAGTTCAATATTGCTTGAGGGGTATCAGCTGTTGGCTTTTCCGCCTGAAATTAACAAAAACCTTGCTCCCACTGAGTTTTACCTTCATAGGTTGGAGGATTAATCATTCATTGCATGGCATGAGCACATAAACTTTAATCATGTGTCATGCCATAACACCACTAATTACTATAGTGAAACTTGCTTACCATTAATTTCAGCTAAACCCTTCGAAATTGAAATGTCTGTTTTCAAAGATGCATTGTCTTTAGAGCTGACAGCAAAACCAGCTTGAAGTATTTGCTTGCTAGAGCCAAAACCCCATAAGTTTTCATACTCTTTTGTTGGCATTTTCAGCTTCAGGTCTGCATCGATAACCTTAATTAGACCTAATGGGTTGTTAACCATATCAGGCATACTATTCTCGGGTAAATGAACGCTAAAACTTCCATCGATAGGCCCAAACGGTGACATTGCCTTAACTTTCTCTATTTTAATGCTCATACCTGACTCTAAGAAGCGGGCATATAAGCTCTTTAAGTTGGCTTGTGCAAAATAATTCATTTCACTATTGCCCAGTAAAGCTTTGTAATCCGCCTCGAATTTTTCTATTGCAGCACTCTTAATATCATCAGTAGCAGTGAATACATCAAAATCAGTCCAGTGCATGAGTGGTGTTTTAATAGATGTTGCTGTAGTACCAAGAGTAAACCTATACAAACCATCTTTAAGGCTTGAACTGGTCAACATGTTTAGGTTATCAGCTTCTAACTCCAGCATGCCGGTATCGCTGTACTGTTCTACTTTAGCTGCATTAATTTCAGAGTACCCAGTACATACAGCAAGGCAATTAAATAGCTCGCCTGACCATTGCACGGCAAAGTCATCAGCAGAGAGCGAGGCCATAGAAGTAGAGCTTTGAGCAAAAGCACGCTTGCCAGCGGCATAAATTGCAATACCTTGGTCAAACAGTGAAGCTTTAATTCTAACGGGGCTTACCTCAATAAATTCGCCGAACTTAATGTGATCAGTCATTCCTAGAAAAGTTGAACTGTCCAAGCTATGTAAGCTTAAAGCTTGTATCGGCAGCATAAATCTATCTGCTTGGTTAGGGGGAACACCTAAGAAGTCCGTGGCAATTTTAGACATAGCTTCGTCAAAGTACAGCTCATGCTTAATTTCTAACGGGTATGTTAAGTAATTTATATTATGTTTAACCTCTAATTTAACCTGGTCTGAAATGTTTAACCCAAACTCAAGGAAAGATAGCTTCGCTTTATCAATAGAAATAACACTGGTTGCAGTTGCAGTAGAAGAGAAGAAATTAGTGTCGAAGCTTGAGTTACTTACAGATACACCATCTACCTCATTAATTTTAGTTAGCGCTTCATTATACTTAAATTCTACATATGACTTATAGCCGAACACACCCAATACAGAGGATGTTAGTAAAGCGACTAGTGTAAGGGATGTTTTTGACTTTAATTTCACTGATTATCAACCTAAGAATAAAATTTCACTAATAATACTACATATTCAATAGTTAGCGTTATAGAATGGTGTAATGATTTTAATAGTAAAGTCTATTTAAAGTTAAATTTTAAATAATATTAAAAGTGAGTTGTTCAATGAGTGACGTTAAAAATTCTAATGAAGAAAATGAAATGAAAGCTACTGGGGCCAAAAAAAGTTATAGCTGGTATAACTGGCCGAAGAAAAAAGGGCGCTTTTTATTGGGTACCTCAGTTGCTGTTTTAGCATTTGGCTTTTACATGCAGCAACCATCAGCGGAGTTGGTGCATGACTCAGCTGGTGTTGCAAGTTTCATCAAGTGCTCTAGCAGTTTAAATATGAATGATGTTGACGAACAATCTTGTAGAGATTATTTTGAAAGTTATTTGAAAAAGCGAATTACCGATACTAATAACTTACCTAAAATTGTTCCTATAGATGTAATTGGTAACACCTACAAATTAACTCAAAAAGCTTTTGCTGAAAAAGGCATTAAGCCCATGGAAAAGCTTGAGGTTATTACTAATCAGAAGCTAGAAATACTGTCTTCAGGAAAGCTTACTCATAATACCAATGTGTAATTAACTATCTTACGCACTAAAGCCGCAACTAGCATAAAGCTATTGCGGCTTTTCTAGTTTAGTACAGTCCACTGCCAGCATTATCTTTCCAGCGCTCAGTTTCATCAAAATACTCTTGAACAGTACGTAAATCTTTGTGCCCAGTCATTTCCATAACTTTGTTAATAGGCTTCCCAGCACGCAAAGAAGTGTCTACAAAGCCTCTTCGCCCGCTATGACCACCAAAGCGGCCATCTATATTGGCTTTTTTAAATCGATTAACAACGATTTTATAAATACTTAAATCCGAAATGTTATCTAGCAACATTTTCCGCGACCGATTACTGCGCCTAAAAACATAACCGTTAAATATGCCAGCTGCATCAATATATTCTTGCATAAAGCGAACAGGGCATAAGTCACTGTCACCGGCAACAATAGACTTTGTTATACCATTTCTATTACGCTTAACTTTTTCAATCTTAATATCCATACCTTTATTCTGAATGAATTTTATATTTTTGTGCTTTAAACTTGCCAGTTCTGATCTGCGAAAAGCCCCAGCAAATAAAAGCATCAGTAAAGCCCTGTCTCGCAGATCTACATGGTCATTCAAATTCATTTCACTAAAAATAAGCCTCAACTCATCAGGCCCAAATCCTTTTACTTTACTTGGCTGGGTACTTACCCTGTTTGCTATACCAGCTAAAGTGTCGGCTACAACTTCGGTTTCAGCCTTACTAAACTTACGGCCAAGCTGACTTAGCGCGAACTTAACACCGCTAAAGCGCCTTGAAACTGACGAAAAGGCTAGGGGTTTACCATTTACTAAAGTCCCTTGACCTTTTTTCTTATCAACCCATTGCCAACGGCTCAAATTGCCCTTTGCTTGCATAGCAAGAAAGTTACATATATCTGCTGTTTTGCAATGCAGTGGGTTTATTGATGGATTTTGTAGGTAGCACCACTCTGTAAATATTCTCGCGTCTGACTTATAGGCCAATTGAGTTTTTGGTGCATGCTTGCTCTTTACAAAGTCTTGAGCATCGTCATTTAAATCACACACTATCTCTTCACGTAACAAGCCTGTACTTGCTTTGTACTCAGTTACAGTGCGCTGGGCTTCTGATTTACTAACACTATGAGACAATAATATTCTCCCTCTAAAAATTGCTTAGAAAATTAGTCTCTGTATAGAATAGCAGGGTGGCAGACTAAAATTACCCCAGCAAAGTGTAAAGCCGGTTGTTCCCGGCTTAAGCTATTTATTTACTACCTAACAGCATTATTTAATTTATATGATGTGTTACTCGTGCTGAATAAGTACATGGTGTTATCATGAACAACGTAGGGAGCTGGTACTGTGTACTTTATACCTGACCCCCAAACCCTATACTCTTTCGGTACTAAAGAGAAGCCAGCTGTAGCAACGGCTATACTATCAAATCCCTCATAGCCATTTAATATAGTCATAGTTACAACGTCTTTTACTTCACCGTTAAAATTCACCTTACCATTAACCTCTATTTTTACAGCTGAAGCACATGAGCCGTTAAAAACAGCGGGGTCGTAATCGACAAAACTAGGGTGTGGCTCAGGCGAAGTATAAATGTAAAGTTTGCGCGTTTCGGCGTTGCACAAAGCGCCACCTTTATAAAAATACATGAAGTTATTACTATCTCTGGCGTTGTTCGATCTGGTAATGCCAACGTACTCTGTGCCTTCAATATTATCAAATGTTGCTTTTAAACCGCTTTCTATAACATTAAGTGCAGAAGCATCAAGGTTGTTCTCATCCAAGTCACCCAAAAAGACAAGCATAGGCTTCCAGTTAAAGGCTTTATCTGCTTTAGATTGCGCTCCCATACTGCCTGCAAGGTCTACTAATCCATCGGTTAGAAACGCTAGAGCGTACTCGGCACCAACCAACAAGTTATTTGATTTAAACTGTGCATTCTCAGGTAAATCTACATCAGACAGACCAGCGGTTTTGCGGGTCATGTTAGCTACATTTAATGCAAAGCTAGCTTTTTCATTAAACTGGTAAACATCATTTGACTGTTTTGTTAGCACGGGCGGTTGAGTTGACATGCAAGCTGTTAATGTTACAGCTGAAATCGTTAAACCTGTTTTTTTCAATATATGCATAATTTTATCTCTAATTTTAATAGACCTATCTTCTCATTAATAATTCATTATGCCGACAATTAAGATTGTCGGCTCTAACTCAATAATATCCACCAGCCGCAACCTCTTTGTTTGTGCAAGCCCTTTAAAATCACTTCCAATATAAAGCAATGCCAACCCTACAAATCCAATTGTCGGTGCATATACCAGCTTAAGCGGCTAGTTCCTGAGTCATATAAGCTTTGCCACTGCCAAAATTTAACTCTTGAACCTCGGTAAGCTCACAGCTTTCATTATCAACCTTATAAAAATACCCGTACTTATATGGGTCATAAGTAACAACCAGGCACGATGAGTGCATTGGTTTAACATCGGTTGATTCAAAAAAGCCCTGAGCATATGCGTGTACTGACTTTACTTTTCTCTCTAAAACTCTAGCTCTACCTGCGGTTGAAACTATAAACTCGACCTCTCGAATTGAAACGCTATCTAAATGCGCGACAACTTTACCTTTATACTGACCTGACATGGCGAGAACAGACCAACAGCCAACATTCAAATTACGATAAACTCTAACTTTATCGCCTAACTTTAATTCTCTGCCTTTATATCCTTTGATCACCACAGCACTTACCGCTAAAAATCTGAATTACATGCTAACAACGTAATACGAAACCCAAATCGCGCAACCGGTATTAGTTGAGTGAAAGTAAGTCTGTTGCCGGCTTGCTATTTAAACACCCTACTAACAACTCACTGTTTATACTTGACCGCAAAAAAGGCTCTTTATCCAGCATAAACTTAGCCTCAGACCCATTAGCGCCAATAATCCTGCCATTTATAAAAAGCCCTGTGCTAGTCCTCCTTATAACACCGGATCTCAAGCCTAGCTTTAATGTCTCGTAGCTGTTTGCAACGCCTTTGCGATACAAAATAGGAGTTGTTGCGTAACCACCAGATTGACCATCTTTATGTTTTAGAACTCGCATATTGCAATGATGCCCAACTAGCGCACCTTCATGATCAATAATACCGCTACCGTAGAACAGGCGTACTCTCGTGGCCATAAAATTATTTACAGGCTGCCCCCCGATTGACACTGATTCATAATGCCCGGTAACTGGGTTGCACTTGTTTCTAAGTTGGTTAATGAATATCACCGTTGTTTCAGTGCCCTTTAACCGCTCTCTTATACGAGCAAAACCACCTGATAAAATGACACCGTAATTAGAGCTACCTTTATCGCTCGGAGCTAACGCTGCGATTGAGTCAACAACTATGACATTAGCAATACCAATAAGTTTGAGTACCATTTCAAATACGTGTTCACTATTTAACGGCTGCGAAAAAACGAGGTTGTCCAAATCTATCCCAAGCGCTTTTACATAACCTATATCCATAGCGTGCTCTGCATCTATATAAGCGCCTATACCGCCATTTAACTGGCAATCATGAATGCTATTTAAAGCTAGAGTAGACTTCCCTACCCCTGCATCACCGCTCAGTTCTACAAGCCTGCCCCAAGTAAAGCCTCTTGTGCCTAAAGCTACATCTAATGACAAAGAGCCTGTTGATGTAGAGTTTATAGCTGTAGTTAAGTTGTTTTTTAAAGGTGTTGTACTCACATCATTATTTCCAGATAAACAATGATAATAATTACACTAGACTGTAAACGCGCAACCCATAGATCATTAATTATGCAGTATTATGACAACATACCCAATTGGGTTTAAATGTAAATCTTAGCTAAAGTGTTTATAATAAATAAAAGTTAAACGAGCTGGTGGCGTTATTAATTTACTTTTAAACGGTTTTCCCTGAAGTTGAGAAAGGACGCAGCGTTGCACCCCTTTTGAGCAATAAAAACACAAAAAGGTTAAAATAACTTGCAGGTGCGACATGGGTGCGATATGGTTAATCCGTGGTCAGGCAATACCGCCCCACATGACTAAGATGCCCCTTAAATGAGGGCGAAAGTTAAGGACAAAATCATGAATACATTAATCAACAACATTTCATTTTCACTATCAGACTCAATTGAATTTTCATTTCAACATGGCAATGGTGATTGGGATCAAGCCTACTTACAACTGCCTGATACAGGTGACAGTGTTCACTCCATTTTAGGTGAAGACTTCGATGCAGACAATGAAGAGCATAAAGCCATTTTCGAGCAGTTAACAGCATTTTACTTTGATAGTTTTAAAGATGTTGAATGTGCCGCCGCGTCTGCATTACTTCAAAAAGAAATTTTACATGTTGAAGAAATTGACGGTTTATATGTGGCATTTAGTGAAAACGAGGCTCATATCATTGTTGAATGCGCTTATCGTAGTTACTACAACAAGCAGGCACTTTTCGCTGAGTTTCAATGGGATCGTGAAGACAACCCAAATGAAACTGAGTTAGTCAAAGCAGCCACTGCCGCTTATTTCGCATCGTTAACCAGAGAGCTTACAAGTGAATTAAACACAGAAGTTAAATCAGCAAAGGAAAATAGCACTGGTGATGATTTAAATATTTGGAATCAGGGTTTTGATAATTGTGTTCATGAGTTTATGAAAGCCGAATTTGATCAGTTTGATATTGATTACAATCACAACGAATTAGCCCAAGAGTTTTATCAAATGCATGCTTGTGACTGTCGTTGTGACGCTGAAAACGAGCTAAGAGAACACTTCGATAGTTAACAAACATTAAGCGGCTTAGGCCGCTTTTATCCAAGGACAAAACAATGCCAATAAAAAAATCCGTTCGTTTAGTCGATTGCACCATTAAGCTGTGTAATGAGTTAACCACCCCAAGTGAAGCCCGCGAGGGGGTTAACTGGTCAGGTTCACTCAATGCCATGGCTGAGCAATATAAAATCTTTGCAACTGAAGCCTTGCCAGAATTAACAGATAATCAGCGCGCCGCCTTTCACTGCGCTTACAATGGTTATATTGCGCCACCGAACTTAGAGCAAGAAATAGACATGCTGCCTTGGAATATCGAACAGGGCTATCAATATGATAGTCAAATTCGTGATTTGCTTGGCTCTGAAGAAGTAGCAGTAACGTTTATTAGCGAAATTAAAGAGTGGTCTAAAGCTCAAAAACTGGCTGTGATTTACATGGCCCGTGCGTATTGGCGTCAAGGGCCTATCGTTGAGTAATGGCTGGGGTTGAATCGGACTACACAGGATTGTCCTGTTTGGCCTATCGCTAGATTTTGGTATTTTTCAAAAAAATCATAGAGGGAAAATACCAGTATGAAACTTTATTACTTTTTTGAGCGCCATTAGTGCGCTCATTTTGTTTTTAGTATGATACTTTATTGCTCTCCCAAACCCGCTTTAAAAGAAACCTATAGTTTAGGGGTAACAAAGAGCTTTACTTTGCCATCATTCAAAATATATGGAAAGTTGATTGTTTCACCATTAGCTTTCCGAACTTTTTTTGGGGCTAAGTACAAGTACACCCAATCATTAAGCTTTTCACTGATTTTCGTGTAAATTAGCTCTTGAGGTACTTTGCTTTTCTTGCTAATCACCAAGTTTAAATTGTGATAATCACGACCATCGTCTGGTGAAAATATATAACGCTCTTCTTCGACACCACCAATAAACGATGGTACTACGCCCTTGTGCGGTTTATATGTTTCAACACTGATTTCGCACAAGTCAGATAGCTTAGTCACACCATGCGAATATTCAGGACAATTCCAATCATCTTTAATGAAGTAAATTGAAAGTTTGCCATTCTTATCATAAATATTTTCATATTTAACACCAATATCTTCTAAAACGAGTTCTATTGATTTTTTAATGTGTGATATTAATACTTTCTGCGCGTCAGCTGGGGAGTTAGCTAAATTAATTGGCATCCAAGCCATCAAACTGTTGCGCGCACCATGACTGTCAGGCTCTAGCATTACACTTAATAAATTAACCCCAGCAGTTTGCCAGTTCGTCATGCCTAATTGCGGGCTACCGTAACCGCCTATGACAAATCCTGCGTCAAGCATTGTTTTGGTAACTGTATCCATATCCTCGGAAGGAACATACGAATCGTTTATATCAGTGTATAAACCAGCAGCATGAGCTATGTTGTAAGCTTCGCTATGGTCTTGCATATAAGTCATTGGCTTGCTAGTTACACAGCCTGAAAGAATGCCCATAGTGAAAATCCCTGCAAAAACTTTTTTCATAATCAATTTTTACCTACCTTTTTATAACTGTTGTTGGAGGACAAGTATGAAACTCGACAATAAATACTAAAACCATGACAATAAAGCTCGAAACTTTTCGATGCTATTTGTCTCAGTCTGCCTTTTGTTCTAACAAGCTTTTGCCCCAAACGTGTTAAAGTAATTACTTTATAGGTCGGCTTTGAGCGAGAAGCGGACAGTGAAAAAGTTTAATTTATTCCTACATCTTCGAGTAGGAGCCTAATTTTGTCCGATAACATTATTAAACGCCATTTTGGGGCGAAATAACCTGCTTGATTCCTAGCGGTTTTAATTACTTGTTTACAAAGGTAATTATTGGTGGAATTATCAGGGTATGTAATATACGCCGTTTTGGTGTGTTATAAACCACCAAAATGGTGTTCAATAAGCTGTTAGCTACCTAGGAAAACTATGTCACATATTCTTAAATCAATTTGTATCTTTACTTTATTATTTTCTGGAATTACTTTTAGCGCAGTGCCAACTAATATAACTTTTACTATTTTAATGTCAGATCAAGATAAGAAGGCTGTTGTAACGGAGCTCGTTGAGAAAGCTATTCAAAAAAGTAATTTAATTACAGTAAGCCCTAAAATGGCATTTTCTAAAATCTATATCATGGCAAGCCAAGATATTAATGATGATGTAAATTCTGACGGCTGGACTTTTGCAGTCGCCCACATAAATAATAGTTCCGCTGTAAATCTTGTTGAGACAATGGCATCAGAAGGTGTTTTACAAAAGGATTCGCTTATCCGACTAGTTGGTGAGTTAATTGAAGAGCAAGGTTTTTTAAAACACTTAAATATAGCTCACTCCAGCAGTTTTAAACATCAGCATATAGAGAAAATTATTAACGCATTTGTAAGTGACTTTGCCCTTAGAGCGAAAAGTTATAACGGTAGCTAATCGGGTAGCCGGAGGTCTCTAACCTCCAGCCCCCACACCACCCATCATGCGGGTCCGCAATGGGCGGTTCATCTCCCGTAATGAATATTGATCCAAATATCTTTCAATGACACTAAACCTT
>NZ_JACJDO010000036.1:0-39317 GCF_014163535.1 Pseudoalteromonas sp. SR45-4 | reverse complement strand
TAAGCGTTCTCGGTATTCAATGATTGTTTCATTTAGAAAGAGCCATTCAATTTTACTTAGCTCTTCACCTTGCAGATATTTGTTAGTGAGTACAGTGCCTTTACAAAGCCTGTGCCACCGCTGAACAATGGCTTTATCGGTTAGTCGCTTGGCTTTTTTATCATCAACATAGAGTACTAAGTGGGTGTGATTACTCATTACTGCATACGCACACACATCGATACAAAATACGTTAGCGAGGGCAAGTAACTTGCTTTCAACCCACCCTCTGCGATGTTCATACGATTGATTAGTAAAGTTGTCTACGCCGCATAAAAATGCACGGCGTACACAGCGCGAAATACAGTGATAGTATTTTGTATCGACCAAACTAACCTGACGTTTTCTTGCGATAGCCATGTGACACCCTGCTTAATTATTGCACTAAACAGAGCATAGTTAATTACACTGATATTACAAATATTAAGGTGGGTGTCTGTTTAATTTTTACCATGGTATTATTTATAAGATCTATATAATTATTGGAAATTAATTTAATGTTAAGATGCTTCACCGCTATATCTACAATATTGTTACTCTCTGGTTGTGCTAACAATGCAATTGTTGAGCTTCAAAAACTAGATTCAAAAAGTTTAACAAACAAAAATATACAAATAATCGATGATGGTAAAACTAAAGATTCAATTAAACATATCATTGCTGGCAAGTTAGATAAATACGGCTTTAAATATCAAATTGTCGATATTTCACAGTCTAACTCTAACGTAACAAATAACCCTAAGCTGACTTACTCTGCAAACTGGTGGTGGGACATGGCTAGTTATATGCGCTATTTGAACATTGAGATAAAAGACAACAGCCAAACTATCGCACTGGTAAAAATTGACACCGTGAAGTGTGGTGGTTTTGACAAGTTTGGTTCAGCCCAACGACGCACTGAGATCACCTTAGATTTACTCCTAAGTGACTTGAGCAAAGAAGAAGCCAATGAACTGATTTGTCTTGGTGGCCAACCTAAAAACTAATCTAAAAAATTGAATAATAAAATTAATGTGTTGTGGCCAATTAATTCTAGACACTGAATTAATTGGTCACAATAGTTGTTAAAAACGAGCCAAATTTGGCTCGTTTTTGTTTTACTGATAACTGACCGCTCCGCTCTATTCCGGATCATACCCCAAATTAGGCGACAGCCATCTTTCAGCTTCTTCCAGCGTCATATTGGTTCGTTTAGCGTAATCTTCAACCTGATCCTTTTGTACCGCTGCTACTGCGTAGTATTTTGCCTCAGGGTGTGAAAAGTACCAGCCCGAAACGGCCGCACCTGGCCACATGGCGTACGAGCTGGTGAGCTGCATACCAATACGTTTTTCGGTGTCGAGCAACTGCCAAATTTTCTTTTTCTCGGTGTGCTCTGGGCACGCTGGGTAGCCTGGCGCTGGGCGAATACCTTGGTAGTTTTCGCGTATTAGCTCATCGTTTTCTAGGTTTTCATCTGGTGCAAAACCCCAGTATTCTTTACGTACTTGCTCGTGTAGGTACTCGGCAAACGCTTCGGCGAGCCTGTCGGCAACGGCTTTAATCATTATTTTGTTGTAGTCGTCTTGCTGGGCGTCAAACGCATTAGCTAGGTCGTCTTCTTCCAACCCCCCCGTTACTGCAAATGCGCCAAAGTAATCTGGCGTACCTTTTGGGGCTATGTAATCGGCTAGGCAGTAGTTAGCAAAGTCGGTTTTTTCGGTTTGCTGGCGTAAATGGCACGAGGTAGTTAACACCTCTTTGCGTGTTTCGTCTGTGTATATTTCTATGTCGTCGCCAACGCGGTTTGCAGGGAATAAACCAATTACACCCAGTGGTTGCAAACTGCCTGCTTTTTCAAGGTCGTCTAACATGTCGTTGGCGTCTTTAAATAAGCTTTGCGCTTGCTCGCCAACTACTTCATCGGTCATTATGCGCGGGTATTTACCAGCAATTGACCAGGTCATAAAGTATGGCGTCCAATCTATGTATTTACGCAAAGTAGTAATTGATACGTTTTTAAACTCTTGCACGCCAAGCTGCTTAGGCACTGGTGGTGTGTAGTTATCCCAATCGAGTTTTGCAGCGTTATCGCGAGCACGCTGAATTGTCACTGGTTTTGAGCGTGGTTTTTTACGCGCCTGTTGCTCGCGTACTTTAACGTATTCGGCTTGTGTTTTTTCTAAAAAGTCACTTTTGTGCTCTTTCGATAATAAGTTTGAAACCACACCCACTGCACGGCTGGCGTTACTTACATACACTACGCCTTTATCGTACTGAGGCTCAATTTTAACGGCGGTGTGCGCTTTTGATGTAGTAGCACCACCAATTAACAGCGGCAGTTCAAAACCACGGCGTTTCATTTCTTTGGCTACGTGTACCATTTCGTCAAGCGATGGGGTAATTAGCCCCGATAAACCAATAATATCGGCTTTTTCATCGATTGCGGTTTGCAGTATTTTATCAGCAGGCACCATTACGCCTAAGTCAATTACTTCGTAGTTATTACATTGCAGTACTACGCCAACAATGTTTTTACCTATATCGTGTACGTCGCCTTTTACTGTGGCCATCACAATTTTGCCGTTGGTTGAACCTTCTTCTTTTTCAAGCTCAATGTAGGGATCTAGGTAGGCTACGGCGCGCTTCATTACACGGGCCGATTTAACTACTTGTGGTAAAAACATTTTACCTGCACCAAATAAGTCACCTACTACGTTCATGCCGTCCATTAACGGGCCTTCAATTACGTGAATAGGTTTAGCGGCAGCAGCGCGGCACTCTTCGGTATCTACTTCTATGTATTCGGTAATGCCTTTAACAAGGGCATGCTCAAGGCGTTTTTCAACGCTCCAACTGCGCCATTCTAAATCTTCAACGCGCTCAGCTTGTGCCATGCCTGAGTACTTAGGCGCAAGCTCTACTAAACGCTCGCCTGCACCTGGATCGGTGTTGAGTATTACGTCTGTAACGGCTTTGCGTAGTTCTTCTGGTATGTCGTCGTAAACCGCCAGTTGCCCCGCGTTAACAATCCCCATATCCATACCCGCTTGAATAGCGTGATATAAAAATACTGAGTGAATAGCTTCACGTACTGGGTTATTACCGCGAAACGAAAACGACACATTCGACACCCCACCCGACACTTTACAGTGCGGCAAGTTTTGCTTTATGCGCCGTGTGCCTTCAATAAATTCGACCGCGTAGTTGTCGTGCTCTTCTATCCCTGTGGCTACAGCAAATATATTTGGGTCAAAAATAATGTCTTCGGGCGCAAAGCCAACTTCTTCTACTAATATTTTGTAGCTACGCTCACATATTTCAAACTTTCTATCGGCGGTGGCGGCTTGGCCGTCGGTGTCAAAGGCCATAACTACAGCCGCTGCACCAAAACGTTTAATGGTTTTGGCTTGACGAATAAACGGCTCTTCGCCTTCTTTTAACGAAATTGAGTTAACAATAGCTTTGCCTTGAATACACTTTAAACCGGCTTCTATTACTTCCCATTTAGAGGAGTCGACCATGATAGGTACGCGAGAAATATCAGGTTCTGAGGCAATTAAATTTAAAAACTTAACCATGGCGGCTTTTGAGTCCAACATGGCTTCGTCCATGTTTATATCAATTACCTGCGCGCCGTTTTCTACTTGTTCGCGAGCAACTGTTAACGCGGTTTCATAGTCTTCTTCCATGATCAAACGTTTAAACATGGCGGAGCCGGTTACATTGGTACGTTCGCCGACATTAGTAAATACTGCTATTTTTTGAGTCATGTTGGCGGCTCCTTAATTTAAGTTACAGGCTTCGAGGCCCGATAAACGCATGCGTACTTCAATTTCTGGCAACTGGCGTGGTTTAACGCCTTCAAGCCCTTTTGCAAAGGCGCGAATATGCGCAGGTGTGGTGCCGCAGCAACCACCTACAATATTAATAAAGCCCGACTTACCCCAATCAATAATTTCGGTTGCCATTTCTTTTGCTTCTAGGTCGTAGCCACCAAATTCGTTAGGCAAGCCTGCATTGGGATGCACTGAGGTAAAGGTTTCGCATACACGCGACAACTCTTGCACATATTGGCGCAGTAAATCTGGGCCTAAGGCGCAGTTAAGGCCAATAGAAAGCGGTTTAATATGGCGAATAGAGTTATAAAAGGCTTCGGTAGTTTGCCCCGAAAGCGTACGCCCAGAGGCATCGGTAATAGTGCCGGAGATCATAACTGGTAATGTGCGCCCTGCTTGCTCAAACGCTTCCTCTACTGCAAACGATGCAGCTTTAGCATTGAGGGTATCGAATATGGTTTCGATTAAAATAATATCGGCGCCACCTTCCATCAGTGCCAAGGTCGATTCTACATAGGCAGTAACTAAACGATCAAAAGTAACATTACGATAACCCGGATCGTTTACATCGGGCGACAATGAACAAGTTTTTGATGTTGGCCCAAGTACGCCCGCTACATAACGTGGTTTTTCGGGTGTTTTAGCACTAAACTCATCGCAAAGTAGCCGTGCCAATTTTGCCGACTCTAGGTTTATTTCACGGCTTAAATTAGCCATGTCGTAATCTTCCATCGAAATGGTGGTGGAGTTAAAGGTATTGGTTTCGATAATATCGGCACCGGCAGCTAAAAAGCTACGATGAATATCGGTAATTATTTTAGGCTGCGTAAGGCTTAGTAAATCGTTATTACCGCGAATAAGTACATGCCAATCTTTAAAGCGCTCACCGCGATAGTCTTGCTCTTCTAATTGGTGTGCTTGGATCATAGTGCCCATAGCGCCGTCTAAAATTAAAATTCGCTCTTTTAACGCTGCACTTAGTTCGTCGTGCTTATTTTGGTCATTATTAAGAGGGTTATTCGGCATAGTTGTTAGTCCTTACGTCTTGGCTAACTAAATTAATATCATAGGGTGTAGTTTGGTACACGTAATAATTTAACCAGTTCGAAAAAAGTAAAAAAGCATGGCTTTGCCACGTTTTTGAAGGTTGTTTAGTTGCAT
The DNA here is from genome assembly GCF_014163535.1 of Pseudoalteromonas sp. SR45-4. Taxonomy (NCBI): domain Bacteria; kingdom Pseudomonadati; phylum Pseudomonadota; class Gammaproteobacteria; order Alteromonadales; family Pseudoalteromonadaceae; genus Pseudoalteromonas; species Pseudoalteromonas sp. SR45-4. The sequence goes on along the minus strand of NZ_JACJDO010000036.1, from coordinate 34,299 downwards.
CATCATCTGGAAAGTAATTTTCGGGTTTGGGCGCATTGTCGCTTTTTTCGCAATCGCGTTGGTATTCAGCTTTTAACGAGTCGGCGTCATACTCTGGGTGGCCGGTAATAAACACTTGGCTGCCCGACTTATTTTTAACTAAGTAAGCACCTACTTTCTCAGAACCCGCTAGCACGAATAGTTCATTGCAAGCATTTATTTTATTTACATCTACATGGCCATAACGCGAATGCGGTACTAAAAAGGTGTCGTCAAAGCCGCGCGTTAACGCCCCATGTTCAAAGTAACATTGGTGCGTAAATACGCCGCACAGTTTATCGGTTTTTAAATCGCGCTTTATTTTATAATGATGATAAAGCGCTGCATGCGCTGCCCAACACGAAAAAAGTGTAGACGTAACATGCTGCTCAGCCCAATCTAAAATTGCGGTAAACTCATCCCAATAAGCTACATCCTGGTACTCTAAATGCGCTAGCGGCGCGCCGGTAACTATTAATGCATCGTAGTTATTGTTTTTTACTTCTGAAAAATAACGATAAAAGGTGTCTAGGTGCTGCTCTGAATTACTGCTACTGCGATGAGTGTCTAGACGCAGTAGTTCTACATTTACTTGCAAGGGCGAATTGGCAAGCAAACGAATAAACTGTACTTCGGTTTCAACTTTATTAGGCATTAAATTAAGAATAGCCAAACGCATGGGGCGAATTTCTTGCGTTTTTGCACGAGTTTGTGGCATTACAAATACGTTTTCTTGGCGCAGGCGAGCAATAGCTGGTAGCTCGTCTTTTACTGTAATTGGCATCCTTTTACTCCTATTCATCAAAACCGAAAACTTATTATGAACAGATAAGAAAAAATATCAACCAATAGATGGATAGATGTCTAAATATCCAAATGAAATTTTTTCATCCTATTTTATAATCGTTTTTGTGCACTTTATAGTTTGTTTGTCGGTTTAAAATTGGCCATTCGTTGACTGCCTTACCCGTCAACCACTACAATAGAGCATTGTAATTTTTATTATTATTTGAAGGTTTTTTCCATGGTTTTACCTGATAAATTTATATTCTCGATGAGTCGAGTTTCTAAGGTTGTGCCACCTAAGCGCACTATCTTAAAAGACATCTCGTTACACTTTTTCCCGGGCGCTAAAATTGGTGTGCTTGGTTTAAACGGCTCTGGTAAATCAACATTGCTACGTATTATGGCCGGTGTTGACCAAGACTTTGAAGGTGATGCCTTTCCACAACCAGGCACTAAAATTGGTTACTTACCGCAAGAACCTGTTTTAGACGAAAGCAAAACCGTACGCGAAATCGTTGAGCAAGCTGTTGGCGAAGTTAAATACGCGCTTAAACGCCTTGACGAAGTGTATAACGAATACGCCATGGAAGACGCTGACTTTGACGCACTTGCAAAAGAGCAAGGCGAGCTTGAAGCGGTTATTCAAGCGCACGATGGTCACAACATAGACAACGTTTTAGAGCGCGCTGCCGATGCACTACGTTTACCTGAGTGGGATGCTAAAATTGAGCACCTTTCGGGTGGTGAACGCCGCCGTGTTGCTATATGCCGACTGTTACTTGAAAAACCAGACATGCTTATTCTCGATGAGCCAACTAACCACTTAGACGCTGAGTCGGTTGCCTGGTTAGAGCGCTTCTTACACGATTACGAAGGCACAGTTGTGGCGGTAACGCATGACCGTTACTTCCTAGATAATGTAGCAGGTTGGATTTTAGAGCTTGACCGTGGTGAAGGTATTCCATGGGAAGGTAACTACTCTTCGTGGTTAGAGCAAAAAGATGCGCGCCTACAACAAGAGCAAAAATCTGAAAAAGCACGTCAAAAGTCAATTGCGCAAGAGCTTGAATGGGTTCGTTCAAACCCTAAAGGCCGCCAAGCTAAGTCAAAAGCACGTATGGCGCAGTTTACCGAAATGCAGCAGTCTGATTATCAAAAACGTAACGAAACTAACGAAATGTTTATTCCGCCTGGCCCACGTTTAGGGGATCAAGTGCTTGAAATAACTAACTTACGTAAAAGCTTTGGCGACCGTGTATTAATCGACGATTTAAGCTTTAGCATGCCAAAAGGTGCCATTGTGGGCATTATTGGTGCTAACGGCGCGGGTAAATCAACACTGTTTAAAATGATCAGCGGCGAGCAACAGCAAGACAGCGGCAACATCACCATAGGTGAAAGCGTACACATTGCAACGGTTGATCAGTTCCGTGACGGTATGGACGAAAGCAAAACTGTTTTCCAAGAAATATCAGACGGGCAAGACGTACTTAAAATTGGTAATTTTGAGTTCCCAAGCCGTGCTTACGTTAGCCGTTTTAACTTTAAAGGTAACGATCAGCAAAAATTTGTTAAAGACCTATCGGGTGGTGAACGTAACCGTTTACACCTTGCTAAGTTATTAAAAGCTGGCGGTAACGTGTTACTACTCGATGAGCCAACTAACGACTTGGACGTTGAAACACTACGTGCACTAGAAAACGCTATTTTAGAGTTTCCTGGTTGTGTAATGTGTATATCGCATGACCGTTGGTTCCTTGACCGTATTGCTACACATATTTTAGATTACCGCGACGAAGGCCAAATTAACTTCTTTGATGGTAACTACACTGAATACGAAGAGTGGCTTAAAAAGACGTTAGGTGCTGAGGCAACTCAACCTAAGCGTATTAAGTACAAAAAGATTGGTTAATAGCTAATTTTAAGCTCTAGGCAATAATTAAGCCCTGCATTTATGTAGGGCTTTTGTTTTATAACTATAACTACAAATAGAATTTTATGACCCTAAATCCTCACTTGCCGTTAGTTTATCATCCTAATTACTCGTTTAGCTTTGATCCTAAACATCGCTTTGTAATGAGTAAATTTGCACATTTATACCAGCACGTTAAGCAGTTAGGATTAGTTGGCGATAACTTAGTACAGCCGTTATTAGGTACGCCAGAGGCACTAGAATTTGTACACTGCGAAAACTATATTCACGATCTATATCATAATCAATTAGACGAAAAAGCCATGCGCCGTATTGGTCTACCTTGGTCAAAAGAGCTAATGGCGCGTACCTTTACAGCCCCACAAGGTACACTACAAACCGCTCGCTTAGCCCTTAAACACGGTATGGCATGCCATTTAGCAGGCGGTACACACCACGCGCATACTGATTTTGGCTCAGGCTATTGCATGGTTAACGACTTGGCTTTTACTACGCAAACACTAATTGAGTCGGGTGAGGTTACTAATGTACTTATTTTTGATTTAGACGTACATCAAGGCGATGGCACCGCGGCCATGCTGCAACATCAGCCTTATGCGTATACCTGCTCGATTCATTGCGAAAAAAACTTTCCGTTCCGTAAATCCCCTAGCGATTTAGATATTGGTTTAACTAACAATATGCAAGACGCTGAGTATTTAGGCATAGTTGACGACACCCTGCAATTTTTGCTCAAAGAGCTAAACCCCGATTTAGTGCTGTACGATGCGGGAGTTGATGTGTGGCAACAAGACGGTTTAGGCAAACTCGATATTAGCTGGCAAGGTATAGAGCAGCGCGATCATCTCGTACTTAAACGCTGCCTTGAGCACAACACTCCGGTAGCTACGGTTATTGGCGGCGGTTACGACAGAGATCACCAGCGTTTAGCTCAGCGTCATGGCATTGTAGTTGAGCAAGCAGCACGTTTTTAATAGTTTTAGAGTTTTGCTATAAATACATATTGCAGCGGGCGTTAAAACGAAAAAAGGCTCCTCGAATATCTCAGAGCCTTTGTTAACTTTGGAATTAACTCGGTACTATTAACTAGGTGTATTAATTAGGTATGATTAAATTAACTAAGTACGAGTAACTGCGGCGCTATGCTTTGATAATCTACCGCCATAGCAATACTAAGTGCAGTAATATTAATAATTGAAAACGCGAATACTTGACGCGCCCAGCCGCTTATATCTATATTACGACGATAGCCCCGCAGCGCCATTAACAGCCACCAAAAACTAGTAATACAGGCAACCGCCATAAAAGCAGCACCGGTATAACCACTAATAGGTAGCAGCATTACAACCAAGGCATATATGGCAATATAAAGCACAATATGGCGTTTTGCTTTATCAATACCTTGCGCTACAGGTAATACAGGAATACCCGCTGCTTGGTAATCTTTAAAGCGAAAAATAGCAATGGCGTATGAGTGTGGCATTTGCCACAGGCTAAACATTACCAGTAAAATTAACGCCCCCATATCAAACTCCCCAGATACTGCGCAGTAACCAACAACCGGTGGCACAGCTCCCGATAAACTGCCAATAAAAGTGCCATAAACTGAGTTACGCTTCATGTAAAGGCTATAAACCCCTACATAAATAAAGTAACCAAAAGCGGCAAAAAATACTGCCGCAGGAGTGGTATAAGCTATTAATAAACCAAAGCCTATAATCCCCAATACCACCCCATGACATAAAGCAGCCATTGCAGACATTTCGCCCGTTACTGTTACCCGGGTGCGAGTACGCGCCATGGCAATATCGATATCTCGGTCAATCACATTATTAATAGCACAACCTGATGCAACCACTAGCGATAAGCCAATTAAGGTAGCAACCATTAGCCATGGGTTTATATCACCGCGGGAGGCTAGTAAAAACCCGCCCGCTACGCTGATTAAGTTACCCATAATAATACCTGGCTTAGTTACTGATAAATAACGACGAAACATCTTTAGCTCCTAATACATCATCATTGCGTTAGATTCGTAAATAATCCAAACAGATAGCCCAACCACCATAACAATAATTAGGGCACTGAATAAAAACGAGAAGGTACTTGCACGGCCATCTTCGGTAATAAAATTAAGGTGTAAAAAGTATTTTAAATGTACCCAAATTTGTACTACGGCTAGAGTAATAATGCTGTAAAGCGTGGTTGCTTTTGAAAAGTCGCCACTCATTACCATATAAAATGGTATAGCGGTTAAAATTACCGACAATACAAAACCAATTAAATAACTTTTAACACTGCCGTGAGATTCATCGTGGTGATGCTCATTTTGCATTTGCTTTAAAGCATGTGTTTCGCTGTGGCTCATTACATTGCTCCCATTAAATAAACTAGGGTGAATACACAAATCCACACAATATCTAAAAAGTGCCAAAACAAGCTTAAGCAGCTCAAACGCGTTACGGTTGCTTTACCTAAGCCACGTTTAGCAACTTCAATCATCATTACACTCATCCAAATTAAACCTGCGGTTACGTGTAAACCATGCAAGCCAACTAATGCAAAAAACGAGGTTAAAAAAGCACTTTTTTGTGGACCATTGCCATGCACAATTAGGTGATTAAATTCGTAAACCTCCATACTAATAAACACCACACCTAAACAAAAAGTAACCGCTAACCATATTAAGGTCAGCGCCTTTTTTTGCCCTTGCGCGGCTATCATTGCAAAACCAAAGGTAATACTACTAATAAGCAGTGCGGCAGTTTCTACTGCTACAAAGTCGAGTTCAAAAATATCTTTACCCGATACGCCGCCAGCGGTGTTCATAAACAACACCGCGTAGGTAGCAAAAAACGAGGCAAACAATAGGCAATCGGTCATTAAGTAAAGCCAAAAACCAAAAGTAGTATTACTAGAGGTATCATGATGCGCGTGAGCATCATGATCCTGTTTGGTATTTACAATTGCAGAGTTTAAAGTTACTGACTCTTGACTAACAGACAAGGTACTCATGCGTTTAGCTCCTTATCAGTGGCTAAAATAGTGGCACTTAAGTTATGTGCTTGTTCAATACGTGCTACTTCGTCGGGCTGCACATAGTAGTCAACATCGCTTGCATAACAACGTTTGATAAATATAGCTATGCCTCCTACTAAACCTGCCGCAGCTAACCACCAAATATGCCAGATCATGGCAAAACAAAATGCGGTTAAACTAGCAGCCATAAGTACCCCTGCCGAAGTGTTTTTAGGCATATGAATTGGGCTATAGCTTATTTTACCTTGATAAGCTTGGCCTTTTTCTTTCATGTCGGTCCAGGCATCAATATCGTCAACATGCGGTATTTGGGCAAAGTTATAAGCCTGTGGTGGTGACGATGTTGACCACTCAAGCGTGTGACCGTTCCATGGATCGCCGGTAGCATCGTCAAGTGCTTCACGGTCTCTAAAGCTCACATACAATTGAATTACTTGGCAAATAATACCAAACATAATAATGACTGCGCCTACTGCAGCTATGTATAACCAAATATTCCAATCTGGGTTATTGGTGTGATTTAAACGACGGGTCATACCTAAAAAGCCTAATACGTACAGCGGCATAAACGCGACAAAAAAGCCAATAATCCAACACCAAAATGCGCCTTTACCCCAGCCTTCATTTAGCTTAAAGCCCATTGCTTTAGGGAACCAAAATGCAAAGCCAGCAAGGTAGCCAAATACCGCGCCACCAATAATAGTATTATGAAAATGTGCGATTAAAAACAAACTGTTATGCAGTACGTAGTCGGCACCAGGTATTGCTAATAGCACCCCGGTCATGCCACCTACGGTAAAGGTAACCATAAAGCCAAGCGTCCATAATACGGGTACGGTTATACGTAAACGGCCACGGTAAATAGTAAATAACCAGTTGAACAATTTAACCCCGGTTGGTACGGCAATAACCATGGTCATTACCCCAAAAAACGCATTAACGTTGGCGCTCGAACCCATGGTAAAAAAGTGATGTAACCACACAATAAAGCCTAAAATAGAGATAGCACCACTGGCGTAAATCATCGACTTATAACCAAATAGACGTTTGCTGGTAAAGGTAGAAATTATTTCAGAGAACACACCAAATGCTGGCAGCACTAAAATATAAACCTCTGGATGACCCCACGCCCAAAATAGGTTGATGTACATCATGGCGTTTCCGCCCAGATCATTGGTAAAGAAGTGAAAATCGAGATAACGGTCAAGCGTTAGCATGGCCAAAACGGCAGTTAAAATAGGGAATGATGCGGCAATTAAAATATTAGCCCATGTACAGGTCCAAGTAAAAACCGGCATTTTCATTAAGCTCATACCTGGTGCACGCATTTTAAACACGGTAACTAAAAAGTTTACTGCGGTTAATAGTGTGCCAAGCCCTGATATTTGCAACGCCCATATATAATAGTCGACCCCCACCCCGGCACTAAAAGTTAGCTCCGAGAGCGGTGGATAAGCCACCCAACCTGTTTTTGCAAACTCACCAAAAATAAGTGACAAATTAATTAAAATAGCGCCACTGGCAGTAAGCCAAAAGCTTAAGTTATTTAAAAATGGAAAAGCGACATCACGTGCGCCAATTTGCAATGGCACTATAATATTCATTAAACCTATCATAAATGGCATGGCCATAAAGATAATCATAATAACGCCGTGTGCGGTAAATATTTGGTCGTAATGTTCTGGTGGCAAATACCCAGGAGCGCCACTGGTAGCAAGTGCTAACTGAGCACGCATCATAATGGCATCAGAAAACCCACGAAATAGCATAATTAACGCTAATAAAATGTACATTACGCCTAAGCGTTTATGATCAACCGAGGTGATCCAGTCGCGCCACAGCACGCCCCATTTTTTATATTTTGTAATAAGCCCGGCAATAATAAGCCCAGCTAATGCAATAACGGCCATGGTTACCATAATAATGGGTTCATGAAACGGAATTGCATCCATTGAAAGTTTACCTAAAAACAACATGGTTATTCCTCGCCTTGGCTGTGAGATGAGTGCGTTGAATGCTCGCCCATTGCAGGGTGCTTTTTATTCATATCGCCGTGTGCGCCCATATATTTCATCACTATGGTATGAAATAAGCCTGCTTCAACGTCGCCGTAATAGGCCACCTGGTTGTTTTCGCTCGCTTTAGCCAGCTCAACATAATTTGCATGAGTAAGGTTATTACCTTGTGCTTTTATATCGCTTACCCATTTGTCAAAACCGGCTTGGGTAGGAGTAGCAATGGCATTAAACTTCATACCGGTAAAACCTGCACCACTGTAATTGGCCGAAAAACCTTTAAAAGTACCCGGTTCATTGGCGATTAAATGCAGCTTGGTTTCCATGCCAGCCATTGAGTATATTTGACTCCCCAATTGCGGAATAAAAAATGAATTCATGGTGCTCTCTGAAGTGATTTTATATTCAACAGGCACGTTTGCCGGAAACACCAACTCGTTAACCGTAGCAATGCCTTGCTCAGGGTAAATAAATAACCACTTCCAGTTTAGCGATACCACTTCTACAGTGAGGTGCTTGCCTTTGCCTTCAATTGGTTTATAAGGGTCTAGCGCTTGTGTAGACTGCCAAGTAATAACACCTAAAATAACAACAATAACAATAGGAACAGCCCACACAACAGCTTCAATCTTATTAGAATGAGCCCATTTGGGAGCGTAAATTTCATGAGTTTGTGTGTCTCTATATTTCCAAGCGAAATATAAAGTCATCACAATAACGGGGATCACTACCAGTAACATAAGCACAGTAGCTATGATGATTAAGTTTTTCTCATCAATGCCTATCTGCCCTTTTGGATCGAGTATCCCGCCTTTACAGCCTGACAACGCCAGTACTGTACTAGCTAAAGCAATATTACAGAGGTTACGAATTATCAAGGGACTATCCTACAAACCTAAAAGTTCTAAGGTGCTGCTTTAAAATAGCGCTAAGCAACGGTTTATCGGTAAACCCAAGTTAACTAATATCAAATTATAAAAAATAAGGGGGCTATTCAAAATCTAAAGCTCATGCCAATAAAGACCTAGCAACAAACCCAGCTTTCTAAACGCATTTATATAACGTAATAAAAGTTAACTTGGGTGAGTGGTGGTTGGCTGAAATGTGTTTAAAAAACACTGAGCTACTTTGTTTACAACAGGCTAATTATTTACAGCAAGACAAAATAATTAAACCAATGACAAGGGGTAACCTTACAGACAACCTGTAAAGCTAGGTGGAGCACGACAACCATGTGCGGCTTGCACTGGTTGGCTAACTTTAGCCTCGCTAAAAGCAAAGGCTGCTTTACGGAGGATTATTCCAGCACGACGTGCTGAAAATGTATGAAACAATAACCAACAAAGGCCAATAAGTAACTGGCTAGAAATAATCGGATAAGCTAAAAATTCAGCAATTGTTAGTAATAACGGCTCTACAAAAGTGTTATCGCTTAACAAAGCTTCAAGGCTAAATGCATCCTCTGCAGCTCCGCTTAGCAGCATTAGGGTATTAAATACGACTAATGTTATAGCCACGCACACGCCTTTTCCAGCCTTATTCAAGCGCCCACACAATGCACTCTCACCAAAGGCAAGCTGAACATTAGTATGATTACAAGATAGTGCGTTCAAAGACATTAACCTACTTAAATGACTAATAACAAAAATAACTCAATACGCAAATAATGAAAAATAACAAATCACACCTGCTGTAAGCCTAAAATCAGCTGCTAAATACAATTAGATCCGACTAGCACAAACTTGCTAAGTGGAAATTGATTTGCATCAATCAAACTTTCAAAACTTACTGAAAGTTCGAACGTGAGTATAACAAAGCGAGTGGGCTGCACAAGAAAAAATAATAAATATTTAGCATTTTTACTTCATTAATTTTTATACCTAATCAAATTTTGCTTATTTATATTGATAAAACAACGTCCAGTTCAATAACAATTTAATTAGCCTTAAGTTAGTTTTCGTTTTATATGCGTTATTACTCTGCTATTAATAACGCATATAAAAAAGCCCCCAATAATTAAATATTGGGGGCTTTTTTTACACGTATGTTTTAAATAAAAAATACGTTACATAATTTGGTTTTCTTTCCAAACTTGCTCTTTTGCCATGCGCTGTTTACGTTTATCACATGGATCATCGCAATCGCAGGCTTTATCAATACCTACGGCACCTAGGCCACCACAACTACCAGCCATAGATTTTTTTTGTACAATCATGCCCACAGCCATCGCTGCCACAATCAAAATAAGTAAAGTAAAAGTAAGAAGAAAAAGTGACATTGCTTAGCCCCTATTGTTCAGCAATAAATTAGGCTCAAACATATTTGAGCAACTGTTATTATATACCTTAGTGATTAAAATATAAACCTAAGCGTTATAAATAAGGCTTAAATGCAGGGCTTGAATATGTTATTAAACCCTCATCTGACTTTCCTATTAAATACACTGGTAAATCATGTTTTTGTGCATAAGCTTGGGCTTTTTTCATACCCATTACGGTTAATGCCGTTGCAAGCCCGTCTGCTGTCATAGCACTTGGGTGCAATACTGTTACCGATACTAAATCGTGACGGCTAGGCATACCTGTTACTGGATCGATTAAATGGCTGTATGTTTCACCTTCCATTTCATAAAAAATACGGTAATCGCCCGATGTAGCAATACCATTGGTACCGGGCGCTAAAACTCGATGCACTTCACGCTCACCTGGCTGTGCATCAGGTTGTTCAATGGCTATTTTCCAGTCTTGATTATTGGGTTTAACACCGCTTATACGCAGCTCGCCACCAATTTCTACCATATAGTTACTAATATTATGGCTTTCTAAAAGTTGCGCTACTTTATCTATGCCATAACCTTTAGCGGTTGCCGAAAACGTCAGCTCTAAGCCATCAACGGTTTTAGCCAAACCTTGCTCAGTTAAGGTAAGTTTATCAACGCCAATATTTGCCAACATTTTTGCTAGGGCTGCATCGCTTGGGCGCTTAGTTGGTTTTTTATTAGGGCCAAAACCCCATAAATCAATGAGCGGCCCCATAGTAACATCGAGAGTTTTAGTTGATTCGCCTAATCGAATTGACTCAGTAACAACCGCTCTAAAGTCTGCACTTATTGGCATTACTTCATTGGCTGGTAAACGGTTAAAAGTGTTTATTTCAGAGTCAGGTATGTACGTTGACATAGACTGATTTATATCGTGTAAAACAGCATCAACTTCCTCTTTAAGCACTACTACGTCGCGCTGAGGCTGCTCATCGTAAAATTTAATATGGTAAGTAGTACCCATTGTTTTACCTTCTAGGTAAAAGCTCTCTGGCTGCGGTTTTTCATTACATCCACTAAGTAAAAAAATCAGCGATATTAAAAACAAGGCCATTATGCCTTGGGGAATACTTACACGATTCATCACAACCCTACTTCTATTAATTTAAGAATAAAACTTTATGAATAAAAAAGCCTCGTAGCATTATATGCTACGAGGCTGATATTTTAACCAAAACTAAGTTGTTTTGATATAGATCTTGTTGACCTTTAAGGGTTGAAATAGGTTCAACCCATTTAGCTATTAGCCACCGAAATCATCTAGTAAGATATTCTCGTCTTCAACACCTAAATCTTTAAGCATAGTAATAACTGCCGCGTTCATCATTGGAGGACCACACATGTAGTACTCACAATCTTCAGGGGCTTCGTGATCTTTAAGATAGTTCTCAAATAACACGTTATGGATAAAGCCTGTGTAGCCTTCCCAGTTATCTTCTGCTTGCGGATCTGAAAGCGCAGTGTGCCAAACGAAGTTATCGTTTTCAGCAGCTAGGCCGTCAAAATCTTCAACATAGAACATTTCGCGTCTAGAACGTGCACCATACCAAAAGCTCATCTTACGCTTAGAGTTCAAACGTTTAAGTTGATCAAAGATATGAGAACGCATTGGCGCCATACCAGCACCACCACCAACGAAGATCATTTCTGCGTCAGTATTTTTAGCGAAGAACTCACCAAATGGACCAGAAATAGTTACTTTATCGCCTTTAGTTAGTGACCAAATGTACGAAGACATTTTACCACATGGCAGGCTTAGGTTTCTTGGCGGTGGAGCAGCAATACGCACGTTAAGCATAATGATGCCTTCTTCTTCTGGGTAGTTAGCCATTGAGTAAGCACGAATTGTTTCTTCGTCTACTTTTGACTCCAGGTCGAAGAAACCAAAATGATTCCAATCACCACGATATTCTTCTGGAACATCGAAATCAGCATATTTAACATGATGAGGTGGCGCTTCGATTTGGATGTAACCACCCGCACGGAACGGCACTGACTCGCCATCTGGAATTTGTAGTACAAGTTCTTTAATGAACGTTGCTTTGTTATCGTTAGAGATAACTTCACAATCCCATTTTTTAACACCGAAAATTGACTCTTCAAGCTCAATTTCCATGTCATTTTTAACATTTACCTGACACGCTAAACGACAGCCTTCACGGGCTTCACCTTTAGAAATGTGATCAAGTTCAGTTGGCAGAATATCGCCGCCACCTTCTTTAATGTGTACACGACACTGACCACAAGAGCCACCGCCACCACATGCAGAAGATACGAAAATACCTGACTCAGATAGCGCGCCTAATAGCTTGCTACCTGCTGATGTTTTAATGGCTTTGTCTGGGTCGCCATTAATCCCAATGATGATATCGCCACTTGCAACTAACTGAGATTTAGCACCAATGATCACTAAAACTAGTAGTACAACGATAGCGATGAAAACACCAACTCCTAAGAAAATATCAGTATAACCCATGATTTATCCTCGCTACCTTTACAGTGAAATACCAGAGAATGACATAAAGCCAAGAGCCATTAAGCCAACAGTAATAAAGGTAATACCTAAACCACGTAAGCCATCTGGAACGTCTGAATATTTCATTTTCTCACGGATACCTGCAAGTAATGTAATTGCAAGTGCCCAACCAACACCAGCGCCAATACCATAAACCACAGACTCGCCGAAGTTATAGTTACGCTCAACCATGAAAGATACCGCACCAAAAATTGCACAGTTAACTGTGATTAGTGGTAAGAAGATACCTAACGCGTTGTAAAGTGCTGGGAAGAACTTATCTAATGCCATTTCCAAAATTTGCACAAGTGCTGCAATAACACCAATGAAAGTTAAGAAACGTAAAAAGCTAAGATCTGCATCTGGGTAACCAAGCCACGTAAGTGAACCCGGTGCTAACACTGCATGGTAAACTAAGTTATTAACTGGTACCGAAATACCTAATACAACAATAACCGCTACACCTAGGCCAATTGATGTGGTTACTTTTTTAGATACTGCTAAAAAAGTACACATGCCTAAGAAGAATGATAACGCTAAGTTTTCAATAAAAACGGCTTTTACAAATAAACTAATATAATGTTCCACTGTGTGCCCCTTACGCTTTAGCTTCTACTTGGTCTTTCTTATAAGTACGTAGTACCCATATGAATAAACCAATGATGAAGAATGCACTCGGTGGTAATATCAATAGACCCATAGGTTGATACCAACCACCATTTTGTACTAATGGGATAATATCAACACCGAATAGTGAACCCTTACCAAATAGTTCACGAATGAAACCAACGGTAAGTAGTACTACTGAATAACCTAAACCGTTACCAATACCGTCAAGAAACGACATAAGTGGCGGTGACTTCATTGCGTATGCTTCAGCACGACCCATTACAATACAGTTAGTAATAATTAGACCGATAAATACCGAAAGCTCTTTTGCCGTAGCGTAAGAAAATGCTTGTAGTACTTGGTCAACAACAATTACCAAAGATGCAATAATCGTCATTTGTACAATAATACGTACTGACGATGGGATCTGGTTACGAATAGTCGAGATAAAGAAGCTAGAAAACGCGGTTACCAAGGTCAAAGCAATTGACATGATTAATGCGTTTTTTAAGCTAGATGTTACCGCTAGCGCAGAACAAATACCAAGTACTTGTAGTGCAATTGGGTTGTTAGCTAAAACCGGGCCAAATAGGACCGCTTTCATTTCTTTAGTATCAGCCATTATTTCAATGCTCCTTTACGTACTTCCGCAAGGAATGGACCAAAGCCATTGTCACCAGTCCAAAAGTCAACTGTATTATCAACACCGTTAGACGTTAAAGTTGCACCCGATAGACCATCAATTTGATGCTCATTGCTAGCGCCACTTTTTACAACATCGATAGGTAATTCTTTACCTTCCCATTTTGCAGTCCACTGTGGATTTTGGATTTCGCCACCTAAACCAGGTGTTTCACCATGCTTATAAAAGATAATGTTTTTGATTGTTTCGCCATCGTTTTCAAGCGAAAGGAAACCATACATTAAGCCCCATAAACCGTAACCTTGAATAGGAACAATAATAGTGTCAACTGACCCATTATCTGCTCTAGAGATGTATACAGGTGCCTCTGTCGTTACGCGCTGAATGCCCGCAATGTCAGTAATGCCTTTTTCAGCAAGCGCAAAGCTTAGCTTAGGGTCAAATTTGCTTTTTTCAAAGTCAAATGCATTAACCTTAGCCTGAACTTCTTCACTTGAGTCGCTTGCAAAAGACTCACCCGTTTTCATATTAACTAAGCGTACTTCGATTTTGTTGTTGAATGTTTCAGAAACATTTTCAACTTTTCCGATTCCCGCTGCAACTAAGATATTACTTTGAATATCTTTCGCTTTATTAGCTTGCTGTAAAGGACGAAGCTGTACAGCAGCAAACGATACGATAATTGCACACACTAAACATAGCGCAACAACTACTGCTAACGTTTTACCGATTGATTCGTTATTACTAGACATTACGTGCCAACCTCCGTTTGATATTAGCTTGCACTACAAAGTGATCGAACAGTGGAGCAAATAAGTTAGCAAATAAGATTGCTAGCATCATACCTTCTGGGAAAGCAGGGTTCACAACACGGATCATAACAACCATAAAACCAATAAGCGCGCCATAAGCTAACTTACCTTTATCGGTAAATGCAGCAGACACAGGGTCGGTAGCCATAAAGAACATACCAAACGCAAAACCACCTAGTACAAAGTGCCAATGCCAAGGCATAGCAAATACTGGGTTAGTCTCAGAGCCAACTGTATTTAGCAGTAATGCAGTGATTACCATACCGAAAAATACACCTAGCACTATACGCCAAGAAGCGATACGCACGTAAATAAGGAACAAGCCACCCACTAATAATGCAAGTGTTGATGTTTCGCCTACAGAACCTTGAATGAAACCGTAAAACGCATTCCACCATAACTCCATGTTTGAGAAATCAAGTGTGCCAACAAACGCTTGACCAAGCATAGTCGCACCAGAGAACGAATCTACTGCTGTCCATACTGTGTCACCTGAAATTTGTGCAGGGTATGCGAAGAATAAAAACGCACGACCAGCTAACGCAGGGTTTAAGAAGTTACGACCTGTACCACCAAAGAT
This sequence comes from Pseudoalteromonas sp. SR45-4, assembly GCF_014163535.1. NCBI lineage: Bacteria > Pseudomonadati > Pseudomonadota > Gammaproteobacteria > Alteromonadales > Pseudoalteromonadaceae > Pseudoalteromonas > Pseudoalteromonas sp. SR45-4. The sequence continues at coordinate 19,029 of NZ_JACJDO010000036.1, read as the reverse complement.
TTCTTTAGCAATTACAACACCAAATGTAATACCAAGCGCAACTTGCCATAAAGGAATAGTTGCTGGCAAAATAAGTGCAAATAACACTGATGTTACGAAGAAACCTTCGTTAATTTCGTGTTTACGCACTGAAGCAAATATAACTTCCCAAAAACCACCTACAGCAAAAGTAACTGCATAAATTGGTAGGAAGAAACACGCTCCATAGAACATTTTAGCGCCCCAGCCTGCATCAGCGGTTAATTGACCGCCTAACAGTTGAAACAAATCAACTTGCCATATATTAGCTAGTTCAAAACCTTGTGCTAAAGCACCAGCGGCCTGATGGCCAATATTGAACATACCAAAAAACATAGCAGGGAACGTTGCCATCCACACTAAAATCATCATGCGTTTTAGGTCGATGTTGTCACGAACGTGTGTCGCGCCTTTATTTACGTAGCCTGGTGTATAAAAAATAGTTGCTGCTGCTTCATACAGAGCATAAAACTTTTCATATTTACCACCGGCTTCAAAATTCGGCTCGATATCTTCAAGATATTTTTTTAAACCCATCTCTCTAGCCTTCCTTCTCGATCGTAGTTAAGCAATCGCGTAGGGCTGCGCCATACTCGTATTTGCCCGGACAAACGAAGGTACATAACGCTAAATCTTCTTCATCTAGTTCAAGCGCGCCTAATGACATTGCACTGTCTACATCGCGTGACAATAGGTCGCGTAATAATAGAGTTGGCAAAATATCTAACGGCATTACACGCTCATAGCTACCAATTGGTACCATGGCACGTTTTGAACCACCTGTTGACGTTGTCATTTTAAATAAACGACTCGGTGCAAGGTGAGAAATAAAGGTACGCGTTACGGAAAATTTATCACTACCTGGTGCAATCCAACCAAACAATTCTTTTTCGCGACCTTCAAGTAAAACAGATACTTGAACGTGGTAACGACCTAAGAATGCATGAACACCGTTTGAAATAGAACCTGACAATACTGAACCAGAAATAACACGGTTATCACCGTCTTCTAATTCGCCAGCAACTAAATCATCCAATGAAGCACCTAATTGTGTTTTCACTAAACGAGGGTTTTTAACGCGAGGACCTGCAAGAGAAATTACACGATCAGTGTAAATTTCACCGGTAAGGAATAAGTGACCAAAGGCGATAACGTCTTGGTAACCAATATGCCAAACCTGCTTGCTAATAGATACTGCATCAAGATGATGGATATGTGTGCCAACAAGGCCAGCCGGATGCACACCTCTAAACTCATGTACTTCTACTTGAGCTATAGATGAGCTAGGAACTTGGCTACCTGCTTGTTTACAAACAAATACTTTACCGTCGGTTAAACGCGACACAACAGCTAAACCTGCTTCGAATGCTTGCACATTTTCAGCAATAATTACCGCAGGATCTGCAGCAAGTGGATTAGTGTCGATTGCGGTCACAAAAATAGAGCTAGGATTTGCATCCACTGCCGCTACTTTACTGAATGGGCGAGCACGAAGTGCTGTCCACTGACCAGACTGTATAAGTACTTCTTTGGCTTTTTCACGATCTAAGCTCGAAAGCTCGGCATCAGAAAAAGTACCAAAGGTGATTTGCTCACTGCCGTTAACTTCAATAACAACAGATTGCAGTACACGTTTAGCACCACGATTAATTTCTTTTACTGTGCCAGAAGCTGGAGCAGTAAATAATACACCTGGGTTCTTTTTATCTTCAAAAAGTACCTGGCCTTTTTTCACTTGGTCATCCACACGAACATGCATGGTTGGACGCATACCGATAAATTCTTCACCTAGCACAGCTACACGTTTGACGGTAGAACCATCATGAATAACTTGCTGAGGAGCGCCCTCTATGGGTAAGTCCAGACCTTTTTTTATATTGATCATACGCACTTGCACTACATTAACGGAAAGAAACTGAAAAATCGTATCAACCACGTCGCCATATTAACTATAACAAGTTGTGTAAAACTAACTTGCTATAAATACTAAACAAGCAACGCAGTAAAACTCCTCACATATTGCTATGATTTTAACATCATTGTGCAACACTATGCGAGTGTATTTATAAAAATTATACCAGAGAAAGACTTATTTACGCTTGATGTAGCTATTTAATAAAATTCAAGCTAGACCAAAGTTGTACGTTTACTAAGAAACATTATTTTTATAAAAAAATCAGTAATAAAAAAGTCGCACTAGGCGACTTTTCAAACTGTTTTGTACAATTGATTAGTCAATCATATTCGCAATAGGCTGAACAGGGTCAACCTCTTGCTCATAATCAACGCCTTGTATACCAAAACCAAACAAGCGTAAAAACTCATTATGATAACCAACATAATCGGTTAGTTCATCAATGCTACTAGTATCTACTTTATCCCAAATAGCTTGAATACGTGCTTGTACGTCATCTTCTAGCTCTTTATAGTTTTGGAATAAATGACCGCCTTCGTCAAAACGTGGCGTGTCGCCGTATAAGTTTTCGCTAAATAACGCCTGTATTTGCTCAATAGTACCTTCGTAGGTGCCATCGGCTTTCATTACTTTAAATAAAGCAGAAATATACAAAGGCATAATAGGAATAGCCGAGCTAGCTTGTGTTACTACCGCATTAAGTGACGATACATACGCTTCGCCATTTAAATCACTAGTCGAAGCTTTAATAGCAGCCGTTGCACGATCCAAATCTTCTTTTGCTTTACCAATCGTTGCATGCCCGTATATTGGCCATGTTAGCTCTTTACCTATGTAGGTATAAGCAGTGGTTTTGAAGTTATCGGCTAGCACATCGGCTTGTTTTAGTGCATCAATCCACATTTCCCAATCTTCACCGCCCATTACTTTAATAGTATTGTCGATATCATCTTGGTTTGCCGCTTCAACGGTTATTTCATCAATTTCACGCTTTGAGGTATTCAGATTTTTAGTTGTAACTGCATTACCAATTGGCTTAAGCGTAGATGAGAACACTTCACCGGTATTAGGATCGGTACGACGCGGAGACGCTAAGCTGTAAATAATTAAATCTACTTTGCCTAAATCGGCTTTAATAGTATCAATTGCTTTTTGCTTAATTTCGTTTGAGAACGCATCGCCATTAATATTTTTTGACCAAAGGCCTGCTTCGTCTGCAGCATTTTGAAATGCAGCTGTATTGTACCAACCTGCAGAACCCGTTTTGCGCTCAGTGCCTTCTTTTTCAAAGAAAATACCTAATGTTTTAGCACCGCCACCAAACGCCGCAGTAATACGCGATGCAAGGCCATAGCCTGTAGAGGCACCAATAACTAATACATTTTTAGGCGCATTTTTTAATGCACCTTGTTGCTTTACATAATTAATTTGTTCTTGAACATGTTCGCTACAGCCCACTGGGTGGGCATTGGTGCAGATAAATCCACGAATTTTAGGCTTAATGACCATTGATCATCCTATATCTTTACAATAAAAATTAGCGCTAGTTTAAAGGCTAATACTAAAAACACTGATCTGATCAGTTAATCTTGAGTGTAAACATCAATCAAATCGCTATTAATTGTTTAAGCTGACTTAGAGCCACCCATACAATTGGGTGAATCAGGCGCTTCACCATTATGTTCAGCAAACTCATCTGGCGTATAAGTATGAATAGCCAGTGCATGAATATGATTGGCTAATTCATCTTTTAAAATTTCATTAATTTCGCGATGGCGCTGTAATAAGCGCTTACCAGCGAACTCTTCGCTAACCACTATCACTTTAAAATGCGAGTCGCTGCCAGCACTGTGCATATGGCTTTCGTTAATTACATTTAAATGCTTACAGGCAATTGCATCGCTGATTTTTTGTTGAATTTGTTGCTGCATGACATAAACCATTATTGTTACTTATTTATAAGCCCACTATAGCAACTTGCTAAGCCTAATGGCTAACGCTTTATCAAGCGAAAGGTTAAACTTATTCGCGGATGAGCCAAGGTAGTTTGCTTAGCAATAGCGTGTTGATAGTCGCGCTGACTATTGCCACTCATAATTAAACAGCTGCCGCTACGGAGCTTTAAATTAGTAACTTTATTGCTAGCTTTGTGTTTTAGTTTTAATACTCGCTCAGCCCCAAGCGATATACAAACGATAGTAGGTTGATGGCCAAGCTCTGCTTCATCGTCGCTATGCCACCCCATAGTATCGTTACCATCTCTGTAATAATTTACTAATAGTGAATTTAATGGCTGGTTTAAATGCCGCTCTAAACGTTTGCGCATCGCCAGTAAAACATCAGGCCAAGGCTCTACTATTAACTTACTGTGAGAATAACCATACTCAATATTATTTTCACTGATAAAACACTGCAGCCGAGGAATTGGCCCCGTTTTATTGTAAACCGTAACATTAGGCTGCTGCCAACACAGGTTTTGCTGTAAATAGTAGAACAAATCGAGGCTTTTTTGTGCACTAAGCGCCTTACTTTGATAAGAAAAGCCATTTGGTAACAGTTGGGGGTTGGCGTTTGGCCGTTGCATGTTAGAATTTACCTATCATTTGATTACTGATCACTAAACTATTATGACCATGCAAGCACAGCTCGGCGATAAAACCTTTACTCTTGAACGCTTTCCTTTGGATCAAAAAAACCGCAGCTTACAAGCTTGGGATTCAGCCGACGAATATTTAATCGACTATGTTAGCGAACATCATCCTGATTGTCGCTCTTTGCTGATTTTAAATGATAGTTTTGGCGCGCTTTCTTGTTATTTTAGCCACAAGCAATTAACTGTTTGTTCAGTAAACGACTCTTATATTAGCCACCAAGCAGTAGCTTATAACTTAGCAGAGAATAAAATACCTGCTATTACCTTTAGCCAGCTCGATAGTTTATCGGCTTTACCTGAACAAGTTGATTTGGTACTTATAAAAGTGCCACGCACATTAGGCTTTTTACAGTATCAACTGTCTGAGCTTAGCGAAGTGCTTGCACCCGGAACGCCTGTTATTGCCGCGGCAAAAACAAAAGATGTGCATAATTCAACAATTAAAGCGTTTGAGCAGTTTATTGGCGAAACAAAAACAAGTTTAGCGGTTAAAAAGTCACGCTTAATTATAAGCCACGCACAAGGTGGGTATAAAGCCGCTGATTTTCCGGTAAATTGGCCACTTGAAGGCACTGACTTTACTATTAGTAACCATGCAAATGTGTTTTCGCGTGATTCATTAGATATTGGCGCACGGTTCTTTTTTAACTACTTACCAGAAACCAATAAAGCTAAAAGCATTATTGATTTAGGCTGTGGTAATGGCGTGGTGGGTTTAATGGCATTATCGCGTTGCCCAAATGCAAATATTACTTTTGTTGATGAGTCGTATATGGCCGTTGAATCGGCACGCTTGAATGTAGAGCTCAATATGGAAGCTAAATATGAGCAATGTTCATTTGTTGAAAATGACTGTTTATCGGGATTTGAGCGCGACAGTGTTGATATGGTGCTATGTAACCCGCCATTTCATCAAGCTCAAGCGGTTACCGACCACATTGCATGGCAAATGTTTAAAGAAGCAAAAGATACTTTAAAAGAAGGTGGCGAATTGCGTATTATTGGCAACCGTCATTTAGATTACCACGACAAACTAAACCGTATGTTTGGTAACTGTAAGCTACTAGGTTCTAACAAAAAGTTTGTTGTACTTAGTGCCACAAAAAATACCGGAATGTTATAAATGCAAATTATAAAATACCTTTTACCTTGGTTGGTGTTTTTGGCACTGCCTGCATGTAGTAATCAGCCAAATCAGATAATACTTAATCCTGTTTATAAAAATGGGCAAATAAGTTCAATCAACAACAGCTTAAGTACCAGTGTAATTGATTTAAGAGGCGATACTGCCACCTTAAAACTTATAGAGTCTGACAAAACTAAAACTTTTGCCAGCCATGGTATTACAGCCTCAGTAAAAAGTGCGCTCGACAGCGCCCTAAGTCGTAACGGTGCCAGCATTTCTAACTTAGCCACGGTGCGCTTTGAAGTAGATATTCATGCTTTGCAAGCAGTTGTTACCGAAAAACTAATGAGCCATACCAGCGCGGCTTCTATAGAGTTTGGCGTGCGGGTTATTCGCGCTACCAGTAACTTTAGCAAAGTATACCGAGGCAATGCTAACTTAGCAGGGCCGCTGGGGCACGACAGAGCAAAAATAGAAGGTCAGCTTAATAAGTTGACTGAGCAAATTATTACCCGCATTGTATCTGATCCTGAATTAATAGAATTTTTAGAAGGTTAACAATGAAACGACTTTTTTTAATCTGCTTAAGCCTATTCTTTAGTACCACTACGCTTGCTGCTCAAGAAGGCCGTTTTGTACAAAAAGATAATATTTTTCCGCGTGTTGAAATAGTCACTTCACTGGGTAGCATAGTGATTGAGCTTGACCGCTCTAAAGCCCCCATTACTGCAAATAACTTTTTAACCTACGTAATGGATAAAAGCTATCAAGGCAGTGTGTTTCATCGTATTGAGCGTGATGTAGAAAACGACCGTGACTTTGTTATTCAAGGTGGCGGCTACGATAAAGACTACGATGGACTACACGAAAACGATCCTATTTTTAACGAAAGCGGTAATGGCTTAAAAAACGATATGTATAGCATAGCTATGGCGTATCAAGACCGTCAACCTCATTCAGGAACGCGCCAATTCTTTTTTAATATGGACGATAACGACCATTTAAACCCTGGCAGAGAATGGGGGTTTGCGGTATTTGGCAATGTAATGGACGGCTACGACACGCTAGATAAAATTATGGCGGTAAAAACCGGATTTAACGAAAAAATTGGCTACGACTTTGTACCCAAAGAGCCTGTAGTCATTTTAAATATTAAATTACTTGAACAAGTTCCCCTGTAACTATTAAAAGAGCAGCCTAGCTGCTCTGTGTTAAAGCCAATGAAGGCCCTATGAGCAAAACACTCTCTATTCGCGAATATTTTTCTTATTTTAAAGACAAACGCCTTATCAATATTTTTATATTTGGTATGAGTAGTGGTTTTCCATGGGTGCTGATTGGCTCTGTAATGTCGGCATGGCTAAAAGACGAAGGCTTAAGCCGCAGTATGATTGGCTTATTTGGCATTGTGTTTGGCGCTTACAGCATTAACTTTTTATGGTCGCCGTTAATTGATCGTACCAAACTACCCTTTTTATACAAATGGTTAGGCCAACGCCGAAGCTGGATACTGTTTTGCCAAAGCTTTATTTTACTTGGCACACTGCTATTAGCAGGGCTTGATTTAAAAGCCAATTTAGCGCTCGTCGCCGCACTTTGTTTATTAATAGCCATAGCCTCTGCCACTCAAGATATTGCTATTGACGCTTTTAGAATAGACGCTCTGGGCGAAAATGAATCTCACAAAGCGACCGCCGCCGCTGCCATGGCAACCTCGGGTTGGTGGTCGGGTTATGCGCTACTTGGGGCCATTCCGTTTTATATGGCCGATATACCTTCGATAGATTGGCCGCAAGTATACTACTTTTTATCCGCCATAATGCTGCTACTAATGAGCTGTGTATTTTGGGCAAAAGAACCCGAATCAAACCGCGAAGCAGTGCACGCTGAGCTTGAGCGGGTATACCTTGAAAAACTTGCCGCCAGCAAGCAAACACCATTAACTAAAACACTCGCTTGGCTTGCAGTTACTGTGGTTGATCCGTTTAAAACCTTTTTTGCTAAAAATGGCGTTAAAACCGCGTTGGCACTGCTTGCATTTATTTTCTTATTTAAAATTGGCGAAGCGTTTTTAGCTCGCATGTCGATTGTATTTTATAAAGAGGTTGGCTTTAGTAATACCCAAATAGCCAATTACTCTAAGCTAGGCACCGGATTAATTACCATCGTATTTGCCTTTTTAGGCAGTATTTTTAATCATCAATACGGCATTGTTAAAGGCTTATTTATTAGTGGTGTGGCAATGGCGGCATCTAATTTAATGTTTTCTTGGATTGCACTTGCCGGCCCACAAGAGCATTTATACGCCATGGCTATTGTGGTTGATGGTTTTACTCAGGCATGGTCGCTAGTAGCTATGGTGGCATTTATATCCATGCTATGCGATAGAGCATTTAGTGCAACACATTATGCGTTACTTGCGTCGCTGGGTAATTTAGGGCGTACTTTACTGTCGAGTTACAGTGGGGTAGTAATAGATGATTGGCTAGCGGGTAACTGGTCGCTATTTTTTATTCTTACGGCATTAATGGTGTTGCCATCGTTGATATTTTTATACTTAATTCGTCATAAACTGTATCAGCTAGAGCGTAATTATCACCAAAATACTTAAACTCAATACTTAAAATAAATTATTTACTTGGCATATTTAAAGGTGCATTAAAATATGCCAAGTAACTTGCGGCTATTAATCAACTTTAAGTAAGTTTAATGCCTCATGCGGATCAACTTCGAGTGCATTACAGTAGCGCACAAATTCAATTACATCTAAGCGGCGCTCTTGGTTTTCAATTTTGCCAATAAACGAATGTGGTGTGCCTAATAACTGCGCTAAACTACGCATTGTATGCCCTTTGTCATGACGTTTACTTTTAAGCCATTTGGTCAGTTTTGCATTTTCTTCTGATGAAACTGTTTTACCCATCATGTACATCTCCTACTTAATGCGGTGTAAATACTAATTGATGCAATTTATTAATAGCGCTCAGTGAGTACACTGCACAACAGCCTAATTAGGCATTGATTGCAACTCAACTTTACTAATTACTCATTGTGAGCTAAAAAACGCTATAAATAATACTTACTTATTGTGGTGGTGAATGAAATTTTGCCCGTCTCATTCTTATACATTGTATACTATTAACCCATTGGTAAAATGGCTAATTACATTCGGCACAGGTTAAATAATGAATATATATTTACCAAGCCTGAATAGATAGCTTAAACCATTAATAAATATTTGTAACAATTTTGTTCCATTTTAGTGTTACATGTTTATGCTTAATCAATAACGAGCACCCTAAAAGGCTAAATAATGTTCAGGCTACTTTTTTTACTTCCTATTATGCTGTGCTTAGGCTGGTGTTTTTTTCTTCGCCACCATGGTGTGCCTATTAAAAAAGGCAAAAGAGGCTTTGTATATATACTCGCGTTTTCTACTTTTGTACTTGGCTTTTTTATATTAATGATGCAAATAACCGAATTCACTCCTAGCGAATTTTAGGCATTAAAAAAGCCGCAAAAGCGGCTTTAATATTTTATTGTTTACCCAGGGTTTGTTGACCTTTGCGGGTTAATATTTGTTCCAACTAGGGGCAATTTAATCGCGGCGCTAGGTTTGTAACCTAGTGGGCCAAGTAAAAACCGAGCAACAAAGAGTTAATTGCCCCTAGGCAGAACCCTTCGGGCAGCGCCTGTTTGGCATTAATGCTACGTTATCGCCTATTTATGGGGAATAACCACACCACATAGGCTCTGCCTTGCCTAAACACCAAACAGACTGCTGCAAATTTAACCTTGAAAGATCAACAGACCCTTGTTAAATAGTAAAGCTTGAACCACAGCCACAGGTTGTAGTTGCATGAGGATTAGTTACAAAAAAGCGTGCGCCTTCTAATCCTTCAGTGTAATCAACTTCACCGTCTACTAAATATTGTAAACTCATCGGATCAACCACCAGCATCACGCCATTTTTGACGATTTCTAAATCACCTGGATTGGCCTTTTCATCAAAGGTAAAACCGTACTGAAAACCAGAACAACCACCACCCGTTACATATACGCGTAATTTAAGTTCTGGATTTTCTTCTTCATCGATTAACTGTTTAACACGATCGGCTGCCGCGTCAGTGAACTTAATTGGTAATTCTTCAGACATTTTAAAAACCCTCAATATCGTAATGCCGTGATTATCTAATACCCGAGTGTTTTAATCAAGTATAGTAAAATAAAGGTTGCAGGCACTCGCTGCTGTTAGTAGCAAACTAAACCTAAATATTGAGTCCAGCATCGCTTATTTGCGTATTTTAACGTTAACTTTTCTATAAATGTAATTATTTTACAAAATCACAACGACTTAGCGAGTGGCTTTTGCTAAAATGACCGCTGAAAAATGCTGCGGGGAAATAAAGCATGTGGCTTGAGCAACTCAGGCGTCGATTAGCCAAACCTAAAACATCCGTACAATTATGCTTATTAGGCGTAAGTGCCGGATTAATAGCTGCATTTTTTATTATTTTATTTCGCTTAACGATTCTTTTTTTTCAAAGTATATTTTTAGAAACTCCCGACGACTTTACCACCCTCCCCACTTTAGAACGCGTATTAATGCCCCTTATTGCGGCACTCTTAATTGCGCTTTTTGCGGCTTTTACTGGCTTTAAACATTATCGCTTGGGTATTCCGTTTGTAATTCATCGTATTAAACGCCATTACGGGCAAATGCCACTGTATAACACCCTAAACCAATTTGTTGGTGGTGCATTGGCCCTGATCAGCGGCTTTTCGGTGGGGCGCGAAGGACCTTCGGTGCATTTAGGTGCAACTGGGGCAAGTATCTTAGCAACTAAACTGCACTTACCTCATAATGCCATGCGTACCCTTAGTGGCTGTGGCATTGCAGCTGGTATTTCCGCCTCGTTTAACACGCCGTTAGCAGCGGTTATTTTTGTAATGGAAGTAGTACTTCGAGAATACAAAGTACATATATTTGTGCCAATTATGCTTGCAGCTGTTACTGGCGCTTTAGCAACCCAATTTGTATTTGGCGAAGGCTCAGAGTTAGCACTTATAAGCATTGCTCCGTTAAGTGGCTGGCATTACCCGTACTTAATACTGTGTGGCATGGCGCTGGGCGCAATAGCCTATAGTTTTAATCAAAACTTAATGTTAATTATTAAAACGTTTAAACCACTTAGCATGTTTCCTCGCTTACTTATTGCTGGCTGTATTGCCAGCTTAATTGCGTATACCGTCCCCCAAGCTATGGGGTCGGGTATGAGTGCGATAACTATTGCGGTTGAATCCCCTGAAGACATGCAATTATTAACTACTATTTTAATTGCTAAGTTACTCGCCACATTATTTGCGATAGGTTTGGGTATTCCCGGTGGTTTAATTGGACCGGTTATAGGGCTGGGGGTTTTAATTGGCACTTTAATGGCCTTTTTTGCCCAGTTTATTAGCCCAGGTACAGATATAGCAGGCACTTATGGTGTACTTGGCATGGCAGGATTATTAGCAGCAACGCTGCATGCACCGCTTGCGGCTTTAACCACAGTGATGGAGCTCACTTCGTCTCCAGAAATAATAGTGCCTGCAATGATAGTTATTACCACCGCTTATGTTACCGCGCTGCAAGTGTTTGGTAATCGCTCGATATTTTTACAACAGCTGGATTTTCAAGAGTTACCTTACCAGGTATCTCCCGCTACTGAGGCACTACAAAAAGTAGGGGTAATGGATGAAATGGATGAAGACTTTAAGTTGCTTTACTCCGACGATAAACAGCAAATAAAAAACACCCTTGATGCGATGGACAGCCAAACCCCATTAATTGTATTTGATGAAGAAAATGGTTACCGATTGGCTGAATATGACTTGAGCTTAATGTCGGATCAAGCAACTAACCTTAGCTATATTAGTTTGGCCGGTATTAGCAGCCAAGCCACTTTAGCTGATGCCTTTGAGCTATTAAATGATAAGCGCAGTGGCGCATTGTATGTATATAACTTATTAGATAATCAACAAATTATGGGATTATTACGTTGGGATCAAATCCATCATATTTTAACCATTCGTAACAGCTTACTTTAATTAAAATGAGGGTAATATGAGCGCATTATTAATTTACAAAACCTTGCATATATTTTTTATGATTGCCTGGTTTGCCGGTATTTTTTACTTACCACGGTTATTTGTGTACCACGCTATGAGCGAAGAAAGGGCATGCAACTCTATGCTTAAAGTAATGGAACGTAGGCTGCTTTTTTTTGTCACTCCGTTTGCCGTGTTAACCGCGGTATTTGGTGTACTCACTATAGTTGAATATGGCCGCGATTGGTTTAAGTACAGCATGTGGTTGCATTATAAACTAGTGCTAGTAATTATTTTATACCTATACCATGGTTACTGTTTTAAGCTTTTAGCTGATTTTAAACATGACCGTAACACTAAAAGTGACCGTTTTTATCGTATTTTTAATGAGTTACCCGTTATAGCACTATTAATAATAGTGGCACTGGCGGTAATAAAACCCAGTTTATAATAAAATGTTTCTAGGTAATTTACTCTGCCAACTAGCTAAGTAACTTTGCTATAATATGCGCGATTGCGTGCTCCTTTAAGGATTATCGCGCCTTTTTGAATAAGTAGGAATAACCCCATGTTAAGTTTCCAAGGTGAAAATATACTCTCAGTTAATCAACTCGACAGAGACTGTATTGAACGTATATTTGCAGTAGCTAAAAAAATGGAACCCTACGCTAAAAAACAAAAGCGTACTAACGTGCTAGAAGGTGCCATTTTAGCCAACTTATTTTTTGAACCTAGCACACGCACACGCGTAAGCTTTGGCACCGCTTTTAACTTACTCGGCGGACTCGTTCGCGAAACAACCGGCATGCAAAGCTCAGCGCTCGCTAAAGGCGAGTCGCTTTACGACACCGCCCGTGTTATTTCGGCGTATGCCGATGCTGTCGCTATGCGCCACCCCGATGCAGGTTCGGTAAGTGAATTTGCAACAGGCTGCTCAATCCCTGTGATTAATGGTGGCGATGGCCCTAACGAGCACCCCACTCAAGCACTGCTCGATTTATTAACCATTGAGCGTGAGCTTAACCGTTTTGAGCAAAACATAGATGGTATGCACATTGCACTAGTAGGCGATTTAAAATATGGTCGCACTGTGCACTCTTTATCAAAACTATTATGCCACTATAAAAACGTGAAATTCTCGATGGTTGCACCTGATGGTCTACAAATGCCTAGCTATATATTAGATGCAGTAGATAATGCAGGTCATAAAATTGAATTGGTAAACAAAATGGAAGGTAACTTAGCTGCCGACATAGTTTATCAAACGCGTATTCAAGAAGAGCGCTTTCCTTCGCAAGAAGAAGCCAACAAATACCGTGGTGGGTTTAGAATTAGTCAATCAATTTACACTGCACATTGCAAACCTAATTCAGTGTTAATGCACCCGCTACCACGCGATAGTCGCCTAGAAGCCAACGAGCTGGATAACGACTTAAACGCAAATGACAATTTAGCTATATTTCGCCAAGTACAAAATGGCGTATTAATTCGTATGGCACTGTTTGCTTTAACCCTCGGCGTAGAAAACAAAGTCGAGCAGTATGAAGTAGACGTACCTTGGTTTAGCCGCAAACGCGATAGCTAAACCCACTTTTTTTGTGACAAAACAATAGGATTTTTCATGACAATTAGCCAAGACTTATTTGCACGCGCTCAAGCTTCTATTCCTGGTGGCGTAAATTCACCAGTACGTGCTTTTAATGGTGTAGGCGGCACACCGCTATTTATCACTAAAGCTGAGGGTGCGTTTACATTTGACGCCGATGGTAATCGCTATATCGATTATGTTGGCTCTTGGGGGCCTATGATCATGGGCCATAACCACCCTGCAATTAAACAAGCAGTACACGACGCGGTAGAAAACGGCCTAAGTTATGGCGCGCCTACCGAAGCCGAAATTTTAATGGCTGAAAAAGTAAAAGAGCTAGTACCATCAATCGAAAAAGTACGTATGGTTAGCTCAGGCACAGAAGCCACCATGAGCGCTATTCGCTTAGCGCGTGGTTTTACTGGACGCGATAAAATACTTAAGTTTGAAGGCTGTTACCACGGCCATGCCGACTCATTATTAGTTAAAGCAGGCTCTGGAGCATTGACTATGGGCGTGCCTAATTCACCGGGCATTCCTGAAGATTTTGCAAAACATACGCTTACTGTATCGTTTAATAATTTAGATGAAGTGAAAGCTATTTTTGCTAAATATGCCGACGAAATTGCATGCATTATTGTTGAGCCTGTTGCTGGTAACATGAACTGTATTCCACCGGTTCCGGGATTTTTAGAAGGTTTGCGCGACGTTTGTGACGAATACAAATCGGTACTTATTTTTGACGAAGTAATGACCGGGTTTCGAGTTGCACTTGGCGGCGCACAAGCCTACTACAATATAAAACCAGACTTAACCTGTTTAGGTAAAGTAATTGGCGGCGGCATGCCAGTGGGCGCTTTTGGCGGCAAAACCGAAATTATGGATTATATTGCACCGGTTGGCCCAGTTTATCAGGCGGGTACATTGTCGGGTAACCCAATTGCCATGGCTGCAGGTTTAAAATCGCTAGAGTTATTAAGCGAGCCAGGCTTACATGCAAAACTAGAAGCAACCAGTAAAGCAATTTGTGAAGGCTTTGAAGCCGGTGCTAAAAAAGCAGGCATTGCATTAACCACTAATTACGCCGGTGGCATGTATGGTTTTTTCTTTACTGATGCTGAAAAAGTAACAACTTACAAACAAGCTACTGAGTGTGATTTAGAGCGTTTTAAACGTTTTTTCCACCTGATGCTTGAAGAAGGTGTTTACTTAGCCCCCTCTGCTTTTGAAGCAGGCTTTGTATGTGCAGCGCACAACGAGCAAGAAATAAAAGATACCATTGCAGCCGCAGAGCGCGCGTTTGCTAAGCTGTAAAACATCAGTTTTATTCAGCCAATAAAAAAAGCCCTAACGGGCTTTTTTTATGTCTTGTAGTTATTCAAAACTGCTTAACGAATACACTGCGGCCTTGGTTCAAATTCACTGGCTCTCAGTGGTAGCTGAATAACTTTGCCGCACCCTGGTGGCGCTTGTTTACCCGTTAGCTCGTTAATAAACGCCCAGCGAATTGAAGGAGGACGAGTATCGGCTATCGCTTCGGGATTTAGCGGTTTTAAATAACGAATATAGGTCTCTAAAGCCCCTACACTACCGGTTAAGCCGGTACTTTTGTTATCATCTCGGCCTAGCCAAGCAACAGTCACTGTGTTTTGATCAAACCCGGCAAACCAGCTATCGCGTAAATCGTTACTAGTGCCCGTTTTACCCGCAAGTTGAATCGACGGAAAGTGTAAGTTTAACCGTTTTGCGGTGCCATCTTTAGTCACTCGTTTCATTGCGTATTTTGTCATGTACATGGCATCTTTAGCAAAACGCGGCTCAGATTTCACCTCATGCTTATACAATACTTTGCCTATTGAGTCGGTTAACGCAGAAATAGCGGTTAACTTTCTATATTCGCCATCGGCAGCAATGGTTGTGTACAATTGTGCTACCTCAAAACTAGACATTTCAAGTGCCCCCAATAACAACGATGGGTATTCGTTAATTCTTCCCTGCGCGCCTAACCCTCTTAGTGTATTTGCAACTTTATCTACCCCTACATCAAGGCCAAGATTTACCGCAGGTATATTTATACTGCGACTAAAAGCTTTGTATAACGGGATCGCTCCGCGAAATTGACGATCGTAGTTTTCAGGTTGCCATACTTTACCTTGCTCATTGGTAACTTGCACCGGTGAGTCGTCAAGTAAAGTGGCTAGGTTATAATGTGGTAACTGCAGCGCGCTTAAATACACCGCAGGCTTAACTAATGAGCCAATATTACGTTTGGTATCAAGTACTCGGTTAAAGCCTGAATAACGCACATCGCGCCCAGAAACTAATGCCGATACGCCACCTTTTTCTACGTTAACTGAGATCATCGCCGCTTCAAGCGCGCGAGTATTAGGGCGTTTTTCTAAATAAGGCAAACTTGCCTGAATCGACTCTTCCATTGCCGTTTGTTTTTGTAAGTCAAAATAGGTAAACACACGAACACCGGCATCTAACACATTTTGATCGGGCAATAACTGCTTGAGTTCACGATTTACTAGTTCTAAATAACCTGGGTACGATTTTTGTAAACTGGCTTTCATTGGCGCTATATTCAAAGGACGTTTTAATGCAGCGCGGTATTCATTAGTACTCAAAAGTTTGTCTTCAACCATTAAGCGCAGCACTAAGTCACGACGTTCCATTGTGCGCTCTTCGTAACGACGTGGATTGTAATAAGACGGCCCTTTTACCATAGCCACCAGCAGCGCTATTTGATCGTACTCTAGCTCATCTACTGGTTTAGAAAAGTAAAATTCAGCAGCCAAGCCCATACCATGTACACCTTGGTTATAAGACTGCCCTAAATATACTTCATTTAAATACGCTTCAAGTATTTGATCTTTTGAATAACGGTAATCTAAAATAAGCGCAATAAACGCTTCGTTTATTTTTCGTGTAAGTGAGCGCTCTCGGGTTAAGTAAATATTTTTAGCCAGTTGTTGCGTTAGCGTACTGCCGCCCTGAACTGTTCGCCCAGCACGAATATTACTATACAACGCACGTAAAATAGAAAATACCGATACGCCGTGGTGCTGATAAAAATTACGATCTTCAACCACTAAAAGCGTGTCTTTTAGCATTGCCGGAAATTTATCCAGCGGTACAAATTCACGGTCTTGTTTAGAGTCGTTACCTATACGCGCTATTTGCACCGGCTCCAGCCTAGCGTTGTTTAAACGCCGACCAAACTTGTCTTTAATACTAGCAATTTTTTGCCCGCCAAAACGCAGTTCAATTATATGCGCCTGTTCTAGCGCGTCATAAAATTCAAAATCGCGACGATATATTTTAATGCTGTTGGCAGTTTTAACATATTGCCCTGTACGACTTAACCTATTAACGGCTGAGTAGTTTAGCCGCTCTAACTCCCAAATAACCTCTTGGCTTGATAAGAACTGCCCGGGGTAAAACGCCATCGAGCGTGCATAAACTTGCGCAGGAAGCTGCCATTTATTACCTTCAAATTGACGAGTTATTTTTGCATCGAGGTAAATAAAATAAAGCGCCATAGCAATAAATGTCGCTAAACTAAGTTTCCAAAAAATAGACCATAGTTTATTGAGTAAAGATCGCTGAGCAACTGATGATTTGTTTTTTGTACTTTTTTTAGCGCCGTTACGCGGTGTACTTTTAGAGGGTTTAGCGCTGCGCTTTGTGGGGGTTTTACCTGTCGGTGTTTTTTTGTTATCAGCCATTTAAATGTAATTTATTCCAAGGTTTATTTTACGGACGTGAGCTTAGCATAGTCACCTACTAGTTCACCATTATAAGGTAAATTAACAACCCATCTTAGCAGCACTAAAGTTAACCTCCCCTGAAATAAAAAAGCGCTACCTAAGTAGCGCTTTGGACAACACACAATAACTTAAATTTAATTACTACGAACCGATACAAATTCTGGGTAGGCGTCAATGCCACAATCGTGTTGATCCATACCGTTTAGCTCTTCTTCTTCGGTAACCCTAATGCCCATAGTATGCTTTAAGATTGCCCACACCAGCAGCGAAGAAATAAACACAAAACCAATAATACACAACAAGCCTATTAACTGAGTTACCAAGTTTGCCTCGGCGTTTGTCACAGGTACTAGCATAATACCAAGTACTCCACATACGCCATGCACAGAAATAGCGCCAACTGGGTCGTCTATTTTTGCCTTATCAAGTATAACAATACTAAATACCACTAATGAGCCGCCTAATAACCCTAATAAACACGCCATCAATGGTGAAGGTGAAAGCGGATCGGCGGTAATCACAACCAGCCCAGCTAACGCGCCATTTAATACCATAGTTAAATCGGCTTTACCCCATAATGCTTTACAAACAAATAGTGCTGAAACAGCCCCCATTGCAGCAGCAGCATTGGTGTTTAATAAAATCTTTCCTACAGCAGTCGCGTTTTCTGCATCTGATATAAGTAGCTGCGAGCCGCCGTTAAAACCAAACCAGCCCATCCATAAAATAAACGTACCTAACGTTGCCAAAGGCAAGTTTGACCCCGGAATTGGGTATATTTCGCCATTTTTACCATATTTTCCTTTACGTGCACCCAGTAATAATACGCCAGCTAATGCCGCTGATGCGCCGGTTGCATGCACTATTGCTGAGCCCGCGAAGTCAACAAAACCCATTGCCGATAAAAATCCAGAGCCCCAAGTCCAGTAACCCTCAATAGGATATATAAGCCCAGTTAACACCAAGGTAAACACCAAAAATGCCCACAACTTCATGCGCTCAGCCACCGCACCCGAGACAATAGACATAGCCGTGGCAACAAAAACAACTTGAAAGAAAAAATCAGATTCTAGAGAGTGATCAGCATCAGCGGCTTGTGTACCAATTAAGCCACCAAATGAAGGAATGATGCCTCCCTCGGTATTCCCTACATACATAATATTGTAACCAACGAGTAAAAACATGGTGCATGCAATTGAATACAAGGCGATATTTTTAGTTAATATTTCTGTGGTGTTTTTTGAGCGTACTAAACCCGCTTCTAGCATGGCAAACCCTGCGGCCATCCACATTACTAATATGCCACAAATTAAAAAATAAAAGGTGTCGAGCGAAAACTTTAGTTCTATCAGTGTACTTTCCATAAATCCCCCTTAAAGTGCATCTTCATCAAGTTCGCCCGTACGAATACGAACAATTTGATCTAGGTCGTACACAAAAATCTTACCGTCACCTATTTTTCCGGTGCCTGCAACTTGCGTAATTGAGTCAACTACGCGTTGGCAGTTTTCAGTACGAGTGGCAATTTCGAGTTTAATTTTAGGAATAAAATCAACTTGGTATTCAGCCCCACGATACAATTCGGTATGACCACGTTGTCGACCAAAGCCTTTTACATCAACAACTGTCATCCCTTCTATGCCTAAATCAGCGAGTGCTGTACGCACTTCATCTAATTTAAATGGCTTGATGATTGCACTAATCATTTTCATTTTAGTCCCCTTAGGACACGTTATTGTTTTTCTTAGTTAATACAATCCAAGCTTTATGCCATTTTTATATGGCAATAAAAAACAATAACTTATAAAAATATTTTATATTTAAAACAAAAAAACGCACCAAATTGGTGCGTTTTTTTGTTTT
>NZ_JACJDO010000035.1:0-41701 GCF_014163535.1 Pseudoalteromonas sp. SR45-4 | reverse complement strand
AACACTGGCAAGGCATTTTTGAGCAGCAAAAATCGAGTGGTTTAGCCATCATTCAATTTTGTCGTGATAACAACATTAACGCATCGACTTTCTATGTTTGGCGTAAACGCCTTTCTGACGAAACGGTAAGGGTTAAAAAGCAACAGGTGATCCCGTTTGTTATTCATGAGCAAGCCTTTACGCAACCTTCAATCATTAAACTCACCACACCAAACGGCTATCAAATAGACTTCGAGTCGACATTAGCTAACCAAACGCTAGCCACAAGTGTCAGTACAAGAGCTGCCGCACAAGGAATTACTTATTTCGAAATTGGAGCCGTACAATCGGTTTCCTATCCTAATATAGACCCTGTATCAGCTAATCAGTTCTCAACCACTCAAAATCATGGCGGTGGCCAAGTTAGAGTTTATGTATTTCAGTTCGGTTACGGTAATACAAACAACGCAACGTTTGCAGGTTCTAGTGTATCTGCCACATCTAGCACTCCTAGATGTGGAGCAAACCTAAGTACTTGTAGTGCAGGCCAAACAGTTACTGGATTCCTCCATCAATTCGATTTTTTTGGCGCATCAAATATAAGTGGTACTGTTAATGTTTCAGCAAATTCGATAGCATCACCATTTGGTTTTTGGAGTGATTCTGTTTTCGTTCAATAATTAACACACAAGAATTAGAGCACAACCCATGTTCACAATGACACACGAACATGGGTATTTAACCAATAAGTTTTACAATATCAAACACTCTAGACTTAGCTTCAATTGCATTTCTCATTTGAGCTGACCCGTCACTATGTAATTTTAGGCTTTCCAATTCCTTAGTCACGTGAGCTACATAATTAACTTTTTCATCTAAATTAAAATCAATACTTGGTGGTGTATACATATCAAGCATTTGACCGCTAGAAATTAACTTATTGTCATAAAGCTCTTTAGCCATTCCCATTACTTCATTTCCAGAAATATTGGTCATATCGTATTTATTTGCAATTTCTTGCCATTTAGCTTCAGCATTGCGACCGGCAGAGCTGATTGAAACGGTGTCTGTTTCGGTTTTCTTGGTTGTGTTAGTAGCCTGTCCATCATTTATTCTTGTGCTTAACGCGCTATGTTGGGCTGACTCAGCATGATTAACATACGGTGTATTAGTAATTTGCATATTTGCTCCCTTATTAAATATTGCAACGACAATGCTTATATCAGAGCAAGTAGCAGGCCAACAAATCGAAACCTGTTATTTGCAACAGGTTTTTTAGAAGTATTAATACTAATCTCACAAACTAAGTGATCATTTATATGGGTTAAAACCACTAACTACTGCGTTATTTATTTAATTATTAGAACAGCTAGTTATGTAAAAAAGCCTTGTGTTTAATGATTTTCCTCCGCCTAAAATAGATCACTTAATTAATGAAAGTGGTATAAGCACGAAAGTACACATCGAGGTAGAAATGTCAGTGATTTTAGCCAACAGAAGCGGCAAATGGGAAATAGTATGGTTTAATAACGGCAAACTATTGCCGATTAAATAAGGGGATAATTAAGTATTCATTTAAATCTCGAATGAATGAGATCTAGCCTAGCGATAATTTTGTTGCTTCAGTTGATACTTTTTCAAATACATCATTCAATATTCTATAAATCGTAGCCGAACCCAAGTCATAATCTTTTGCCAATTGACCAATGGGTACACCTTCTTTCCTTTTATTATAAATTTCTAAATCTATTTCATCGGTTCTTTTTGTTGGTCGACCAAATTTAACGCCGTGCTCTTTAGCTTTAGCAATACCCTCTAGTTGCCGCTCAGAGCGTAAATCAGTTTCAAATTCGGCAATGGCTGCTAACATGTTAAACATTAACCTTCCAGTGGGAGTAGATGTATCAATTGCTTGGTCAATTACTACTAGATCAATATTTTCTGCCTGAAAGCGCTCCGCAACTTGTGATAAGTGAATAACGGAACGCGCAAGACGGTCTAATCTGGTGATAACAAAAGTGTCCCCTTCCCGAAGATAATTCATGCACTTTTGAAACTCTGGTCGAGCCGCTGTTTTACCACTTTGCTTTTCATGATAAATTTTATCGCAGCCAACTTGATTTAACTTATCAAGTTGCACTTCTAAACTTTGACCTGTTGAGCTTACTCTCGCGTATCCAATTTTTGACATTTTTTTATCGTATACTTTAAGATGTTTTGATAAAAACATTATGAGAGTACTTTTGATAATAGTCAAATATAGTTATCATAAAGTATAGCTTTTTGTAAACTAACTCAATAAAGGATTTTAAGTTATGAAATATTCACATTTACTCCCTGCAACAATGTTTGTTGTTGCTGCTGCAAGTTTTTCTTTCAATGCAATCAGTGCTGATACTTCGGTTACAGAGTCATCTTCGATTCAAGTACAAGAGCAACATGATCAAGTTGCATCATTGAATTCTATTCTTGATTTTGAAGAAGCAGCTAAAAATGAGCAAACAACCAGTGAATATGAACGTTGTAGCCCTACAATTTACACTAGATACACTAGTCTTAAATTGGAGCAGACTCGAACTATTGCAAGCTTTACTTATGATGGTGGTAATTGCCGTAGATACGGTTTTGCAATTTTAAGAAACTATGACGGACATGATTTCAAAGTGACTTTGGTTGATAGCAATGGAGATAGAGTTGCTGGCGGATATAGCGTAGCAGTTTCCACTTCTATCTTTAATGCAGGCACTTATTATTGGGAAGTTGAAAATAAAACAACAACTGGATCTACTTATGGTGGAATTACTTATGAAGTAAGATCTGGTGGCTAGTTAAACTTTCTATTAACGACTCAGCCCTATGAGTCGTTAATAGAAAACAATCTAAAATAAAAGCTTAAGTTTTATAAAATTATGTCGATAAAAGAAAACGACATATGAAAAAGGATTTTTATGAAAATCAGCACCAATCTACTACCTACTCTATTTGAAAGTAAAATATCTATTTTTACAAACAGTGATGATGAAAAAATAAAAAGCTTTTCTACTAAAACAAGCGAAAGTGGCTTAAAAATTAATATAAACACAACTCACCTTGATCCTAAAGTTAAAGAAAAAAAAGACAATAATGCTTTTGATTCATCATTAATTGAGGGAAGTGCATATGAAAAAGTATTTAAAAAAGAAGAGCTCAACTTTTCTAATATGAGTATAAAAGAACTTCATAGTATTGTTAAAAATGTGAATGAAATGGAACGAGAATACACACAAAAATACGATAGTGATGAACCAGTTAGATTAGGTAAGTCAGGAAACCCCATAATATCCAAAAAAAGAGAAGATATGAATAGTTTAGAGTCTAAACTTAGGATCCTTTCTTATGGTGGAGGGGATGTAGATCCTGATAAAAAAATTAATGTTATGGAGTATTTTTCTAATAGTTCAGAGAAATTAGATGGACTTGCTAAAGAATATCCTGAACGTCAGACTTATCAAGTAAGAGCCTCTTACATGAAAGAAATAATTAATACGTTTGATAAATTTATATCAGACGATACTTTTGATTTATATCAAGAAAAGGCTGCTTTATTGTTAACCGACAAAAAGAAAGTCGATGTTTTTATTTGAAAAAAGCCTAGAACATAGCAAAACAGCTAACAGCTTATTGAACACCATTTTGGTGGTTTATAACACACCGAAACGGCGTATATTACATACCCTGATAATTTCACCAATAATTACCTTTGTAAACAAGTAATTAAAACAGCTAGGAATTAAGCATGTTATTTTGCCCCAAAACGGCGTTTAATAATGTTATTGGACAAAATTAGATTTCTACTTAAAACACAGGAATAAATTTAACTTTTTCAGTGTCCGGTTATCGCTCAAAGCCGACCTATAGAATAATTGCTTTAACACGTTTTGGGGCAGAAACGAGTTATAACGGAATGGCTGCTTCACGCACTTTCCAGCCACTCGACAACTTAAAATGTTGATAATAAATTGGCAAGATATTTTACTGTGTCGGATGGCGCTTCGCTTATCCGACCTACAATTGGCACTGCGGGGCTAATTTTTAATTGAAAACTACTTGTTTACGTATTACGTGAACGTATAAGTAACTGGCAGTGCAAACGTAAGCTATCCATATTTTCACAAATCTACCCGCTAATGGGTGCTATTTTACTACTTACAAACCAAATACCCACCTTTAAATACCATTTATGGGATTTACTGTGCCGCTTATGCTTATTTATAAAATCAATTAAGGTGAATATACTAGGCTAGTATTTTATTAATCGTTTAATTAAATAGCAGGCAATACTCTGTCGTTAAATAAAAATTGGCTGCCTTGCCTGTTTAACAGCTTAAAACTATTTATATTGCGACTTTCTTATATGGTGTTTTTGTAAGCCTTTATTACCTTATCAATTTTAAGCTAAGAATGGTGCAAGGGATCATGTTGGCTATGCAATTTAATGGCAACATTTCTTAGAGCGACTACTTCATTCTAATTTATAAAGGAATCATTTAATTATGTGGATAATTTTTGCATTACTCGCCACGGTTTTTTTTGGCGCACGAGGAATAATGTATCAATGGACATCCCAGAAAAAAATTGATCGAAACTTATTATTATTCGGTGTGTTTTTTGTCGGATTTATAATCAGTATTTTGGGTGTAACCTTGTTAAATCAAAAGTGGTATGGCTGGGCTGATATTGCTGTTGGCTTAGCGCTGGGTTTTGGCTCTTTTGCCGCGAATGCTTTTTTGCATAAAGGTTTTTCGGTTGGAAAGGCTTCGCTTATTAGTATTTTGTCGGGTTTAACTCCTTTATTTGTGTTGGTTTTTGCCTTTTTATTATGGCAAGAAACCTTAACAACGCTGCAGCTAATTGGCTTTTTTATTATTTTTGGTGGGCTTTATATTATTCGCTACTCTAATGATATTTCGTTTACTAATTTACAAGGGGCGCAATGGGGGTTACTGGCTGCATTATTCTTTTCGTTTAATGACTTACTAGGTAAGCAGTCTACTTTGCTGGAGGCCGATACGTTCGCTACGCTCACCTCTATGTTTGGTTTTGGTAGTTTGCTTTTTGCTATTAGTTGGTTAGTAAGTAACAAAAAACAGGCCAGTGACACAAATGACTCTCGGCCTAATTGGTCGCCAGTAAAAACGTTTTCTTGTGGGTTACTTATTGGATTGACGAATGTGGCTGGCATGGTTGCAATAATATCGGCTTTTGCAATTGGCAATACAGGGCTGGTTTCTGCTATTTCTGGAATGAATATTTTAATAATTCTTTTGTACTCGCGCATTATTTTAAAAGAGTCGTTTACTCGCCAAGAGCTGTTAGGGCTAACGACCGCTTTTATAGGGGTAATTGTACTAAGGCTGAGCTATTAACGCTTAAAACCACACACAGTAAGGACGTTTCGGTAAATAATTAAATAGGAATAGTAAAAATGAAGAAGAAGTTAGCACTAATAGGGTGTGGCTATTTAAGCCAAACTATTGCTCAGGCTGTAAAAAGTGGCTCTCTTGCTGGTTACGAGCTAGTTGCGGTATTAGGCAGAAACCCAATTAGAACCAAACAATTTGCTGATTACTTTAACTGTACACCATGCACAGATATTGATGCGTTTATGGCTTTAAAGCCTGAGTTTGTAGCCGAAGCTGCATCGGCGGTATCTGTAACCGATTATTGTGAAAAAATATTAGCCGCTGGCTCGCACTTAATTGTTTTATCTACGGCAGCATTTGCAGATGTAGCTTTGTACCAAAGAGCCATAGCAGTAGCATTAAAAAATAATACTAAAATATACATTGCCGGTGGTGCAACAGGTGGCTTTAACCTGCTTCAAACCGCTTCATTTATGAGTTCAACACCGATTGATGTAACAATAACATCTAAAAAATCACCTGGTTTTATTGCTCGAACCCCTTTTAACAAAGAGGGCTTAATGAACATAACTGAGCCAGAAAGAGTTTTTAGCGGAACAGCTAAGGAAATTATTGATATTTTTCCTTATGTTTTTAATGTTATTTATGCAACTTCGCTAGCAAGTGCGGGGCCAAAAGCAACTAAATTTAATATTGATGCTGTGCCTAACTTTGCTGGAGATGACTACAGAATTGAAGTTAAAGGTGAACAAGTAGCTTTAGATTTAACAATTAAATCGGGCGATTATGCTATTGCAGCATGGAGTGTGGTGTCTATTTTAAATAATGCGGCTTCTCCGGTCGTTTTTATGTAAAACACTAAGCTGAGCGGCTATAGCAGCCTGCTATTCTCACCTTATAATATTTATTATTCATAAATAAAAAGCCGATACTGCAATCAATATCGGCTTTTACCTATTTGTAATTCAGGTATTAAAAAACTAATTAGTTATTGCTGAGTTTTAATTAGCTTTGCGGTGTAATTAAGTATTTTTCGCCTGTGGCTTGTTTAGAGTAAGCCGCTATTGATGCTAATTGTAGCGCCTCAGACAACGACACTTCATGGGTGTAATTACTGGCAAATGTGGTAGTAATTTCATCGGCTATACGTTTACGCATTGCCACTACCGTATTCGTGCCTAATTTACCAAGCGCATTAAATAATAAAAACCCATTTACGCCCCAAGCAAAGCCAAAATTACGATTTAGCGTAATAGGGCCGCGATCAAGTGCGCCATAAATATAAACTTGCTTGAAAGTATCTGAGCCATACACGCTATACTCTTCTACGTCGCGAGTTATAGCAGCTTCCATACAGTTAAGAATGTCGCTGGTTAGTTGGCCACCGCCAATTGGATCAAACGCAATTGTGGCACCAGTGGCAATAATTGCTGCGGTTAAATCCTCAAAAAACGACTCACTACTAGAATTAACCACATACTTTGCGCCCATGTTACGTAACAGTGTTTCTTGCTCTGTTTTGCGTACAATATTAACTAAATCAATACCGTCGGCAATACAAATACGGTTTAACATTTGCCCAAGGCTAGATGCCGCCGCCGCATGAATAATAGCTTTATGGCCTTCGGCGCGCATGGTTTCTACCATAGCTAGTGCTGTAAGCGGGTTAACAAAAGACGATGCGCCTTGCTTAGCGGTAGTGCCTTCTTTTAACTCTAAGCAACTTTGTACATTAACGCAGTGATATTGACGGTACGTTCCGCCGCCAATTACAGCAACCATTTTACCCATTAATGCTTGTGCCGCTGGCGATGAGCCCGCAGCAACTACAGTACCGGCACCTTCATTACCTACAGGCGTTGCTTTATTAACACGTGTTTTGAGCGCTGGCATAAACTTAGCTGGCACATTAGCTGTAATAGCTGGGCTTTGCCCAGTACCCGATTGCGTTGCTGTAGACATGTCAGCGGCGCTGAACATAACCGCTAAATCAGATGGGTTTAATGGCGCAGCTTCAATGCGAATAACCACTTCATCGGCACTTGGTTGTGGCATGTCGATGTTTTGTAAGGCAAGCGTTAGTGTGTTGTCTTCGCTGATTGTTGAAGTAAGTTGGATATTTTTGTCTGTCATCGGGATTTGCTCCTGCACATTATTAAATTAGTTAAACCAATAAGGTTAATGAATTGGCTGCTTTATAGCTAAGCATTAGCTGCTTGAATTTGCGCTGTGACCTTTTGCATAAACTCGGGCATGTTTGCGAGCCGATCTACCTCTACTTTTTGCGCAATAGCAGATTGGCGCATGGTGTCGTTCCACTGTTTCATTCCCGGTACATCACCCAGTACATCCCAATTAAGTTGGCTGGCACCAAAAGCGTTAACTATGGTGTTTACGTGATAAACGTAAATATCTGCCATAGTAAACTGCTCACCCGTAATCCAAGGTGAAAACTTACACAAGCGACTCAAGGCGGTAACACCAAGGGTTAACACTTGGCGTACCTCATTTTTAAGCGATTCTGGCGCGTTTGTACCACTAAACGCATACGGTATAAGGCGTCTGCTTGGCAGTTCAAAGTACAGCTCTGCTATTTTCATAATTTGGCGCACTGCTGCACGCTCGGTGCTATTTTTTGGATAAAGCGGAATATCTGGGTATGACTCTTCAATATAGTCGCAAATAACACTCGACTCTGAAATATTAACGCCCTGAGATGTTGTTATAACTGGCACTTTACCCGCAGGACTCATTGCCAGTAACTCGTCACTACCGCCGTAAATAAGGTGCTCTTTAAATGGCAGTTCTTTATATAAAAGTACATGTTTTACTAGGTTGTAATAGTTGCTAGCAGCAAAACCGTGCAAAGTAATCATAATAAATTTTCCATCATTAACGTGAAGGGACTTTTTAATTACCTAAAATGCAATTAATGCCTCAGTGCTTAATACACTGCGACTGGGCTATTTAAGCTAAACACATTATTACTGGTTTTAATTTGCTTATATATAGGGGTAAATGCTAATCACTTTTGCTTTTAAGACAAAAATAGAAAACTATTTGGCAAGGAAGTAGTGGCGGTACTAGCGCTCCCTATTTACATTTTTTAATAGGGAACCCCAGCTAAAGAAGTTATTTTTGTTGGTAATAATTTACGTTAAATTAAGTAAAACAGGCGAACTCAGCAAAGTTATGCCAACAGGCTAAACTTGGTTATTACAAGCTCGGCGCTGAATTACTGCGGCTCTAATATGGTCGTAACTCAAGTTAAATAAAAAAGCATAAATAGTAATAAAAATAGTCACGCCTAAATCCATTAAAAAAGCATTCCATAAGCTCACCGATAATAAATAAGCCATAATTGGAATAGTTAACACCAGTAAACCCGCTTCAAATAAGGTAACGTGAAATAGCCGCATTGAAAAAGTACGCTTAGTTTTATCTCCTTTAACATAAAGATCAAAAACCCAATTAAAAGCATAATTCCAAACCATGGCGACACTCGCAATAACTATCATAGTTCCTGATAATGCAGCGATATCGTGCTCAGTAAAAGCAGCTAAACCGGCAATCGATAAAGTTACTGCTATTACTTCAAATGACACAGAGTGAAACACACGCTCTACAGCTCTCATTGTTATATTTCTCCAATAAAGGTCTTACTTTAAAATTAAGTGATTAACACTAGGCAATTAACACTAAGGTGATAAAAAAGGATAACGAAATTATTAAGCGGCGATTATGACAGTCAATCAAAACAGATAAAGTTAACAGCTATCACGAATAGTGATAATCTGAGCCAAATACCTGTAACTCTCAGACACACCATGTATAGCTTCGAGCAATTGAAAGTATTTATCACTGTATGCGACACCGGATCTTTTTCAGCTGCTGCTCGTAAATTAAAGCGTGCTCAATCGGGGGTAAGTCAAGCCATTGCAAACCTTGAAATAGCCATTAATCAAGAGCTGTTCAATCGTGATAAAAACACTCCGGTATTAACTGATAACGGCAAAACCTTGCTGCCAATTGCAAAGTCTATTTTGCATCAACAAAAGTATTTTGATCAAACAATAGAATCGCTAGCAAAAGAGCATGAGCATGAAATGGTTATTGCTGTTGATGAGAGTGTAATGAGCCCAGACTTTTTAAATATTCTCATGCCGCTTGCCGATAAATACCCAATAACTCACTTTGATATCATCACCACCTCAACCTTTGATGTAGAACAACTCGTTCGTTCGGGTAGGGCGCAAGCCGGTATTGTTTATGCCGACGGTGAGTTAAAGGTGGATATGGATTTTTTCTTGCTAGGGCAAGCACGCTTTTTAACCGTAGCATCATCGACCCACGAATTAGCCAAACTAGCTAAAGTGCAAGGCTCTGATTTAAAACGTTATAGACAATGTGTACATCGCAGTGCTGAACATAAAGAGTTATGGTTTAGTTACGGTATTAGCTCTATGTTGTGGTATGCCAACACTCACCAAACACTGGTTGAGTTAGTTCATGCGGGCATGGGGTGGGCAAACGTACCTGAGCTATCAGTAAAAGAGCAGATAAACCAAGGCCATATTGTCGCATTGCCTGTTACCCATGAGTACAATGGGTGGTTAACGCCTGTAGGATGCTTAATTTCTCGAAGCCATCAATCGGGGCCTGTACTAACGAGTTTAATTGACACTCTTCAACAGTATCATTTTAGTAAAAACAGCTGGAAAATCAGATAAGCTACCCATTGTTTTGATAGAATAATTGTCACTTTTAAACAAATTAATCTATCATAAATACATAAATTTTAGAGCCTGCTTTATGATAATTTGAGGGCGTTTTTCTGCTTAAATTTTGCATTTAAAAAGCCAGGGATTAATGCTTTCCTTACTCCTGCGTTTAGTAAAATATTAATTTTATTTCAGCTTTTTATGAGCAACGTCCTTTTCAAAGCCTTGTTATTCCCAAGGGCAATTTTAAAGTTGAGTTAAAAACAACAAATGGAGCAGCTCGTTGGATCAACTACGTGCAATTAGGTATTTTAGTAAAGTAGTCGAAACTGGCAGCTTTACCAAAGCAGCCAGTACTTTTAACGTGCCGCCGTCGTCGTTATCAAGGCGCGTTGCAGATTTAGAAAAAAGCTTAGGCGCTACGCTGTTAAAACGCTCAACCCGACTCGTTAAATTAACAGAAGTAGGGCAAATTTATTATAACGATATACAGCAAATTTTGAGTCAACTAGAACAAAGTAATGAAACCGTACGCAGTTATCAAACAACGCCAATGGGGCGTTTACGTATTAGCTCTATGGTGGGGTTTGGTGAGCAAATATTATTACCTTTGCTAGATGAATTTAGCGCCTTATACCCTGAAATAGTGCTGGATGTTAGTTTAACTGATCAGCTATCGACACTCGGACGCGACGATGTTGATATTGCTATTCGCGGTGGTTACGCACCCAATGAGCGAGTACTAGCAATAAGGTTAATGGACAATGGCTTTATTCCGGTGGCATCACCTTGTTATTTAAAAAAACACGGAACACCTAACAATGCGATGGAACTAAAGCAGCATAATGGCCTTTATTTTAAAGCGCCAACGGGGCCAACGCCTTGGTTATGTAATATGGACGGCCAATGGCATGATGTATCTGGCCCTGCTGTGGCTATTTCTAATAGCGGATCGTGGCTAGCAAAAAAAGCGTGCAACGGTGAAGGTATTTTAATGTCGACTCGGTGGGCGTTAGCCCCTTATATTGACTCAGGTAAGTTGCAACAACTTCACTTTGAACATGAGTTAGCTATAACTCAAAATGCTAATATGGCTGTGTATTTGTTGTATCAAAAACAGCGCTACTTAGTACCTAAAGTAAAAGCGGCAGTAGACTTTTTAGTGCAAAAAATAAAGACAGAAAATGAACAATAAACACAAAGTAACAGATTCCCTAGGCTGATTAATTTACAACTGCGTGGTTTGTTAAACAAAACTAACCGCAGGTTACTTTCGTTTTTTGCTTATGCAAACTGTAAACCCCCATTACAGTTTGCACAAAAGCCACAAATTAACACTGCATTTTACGCTATAGGCACTGTGCTAATAAAAGGATTAAGCTTAACTTTTAACGTGTTTAAAAAACACCTTAAAGCGAGTGTTCGCGTTTGAGGTTACCACTATGTTGCCCCCATTTGCTGTAACTAGCGCTTTTACTATCGCAAGCCCTAAACCCGCGCCGTTGCCTTGTCGCTGCCTTGATTTATCGGCTCGATAAAATCGGTCAAATAAATAGGGTAAATGCTCTGCTGCTATTTTTTCGCCTGGGTTGGTAACCGCAATACACACTTGATCATTTCCAGTGCGCTCACTACTAATAGTTATCGATTCGCCTGCTGGGGTATACCTAATCGCATTTGATAATAAATTAGATAGCAACTGCCTAAAGTGTAATTGTTCACAATAAAACTCAACATTACTACCTTGTTTAATAAAGGTAATATTGGCATCTTCTGCTACCGCATCAAAGTATTCTAGTAACGCGTCTATTTCTTCATCACTTTGTAATACTTGTTGTTGTGCTTTTATCAGTCCATTTTGAGTTTTTGCCAACCACAGCATATCACTCACCATTTTTGTTAGTCGCTCTAGTTCTTCAAGGTTTGAAAACAACAGTTCTTGGTATTGCACAAGGTCGCGCTGTTTTGTTAAGCCAACTTGTGTTTGAGTAATAATATTAGTAAGCGGGGTCCGCAGTTCGTGGGCTATATCGGTAGAAAAATTTGATAAACGCATAAACTCATCTTGTAATCTATCCAGCATGGCATTAAATGAATGCACCATATTCACCAGCTCAATTGGCACTTTACTTTCATCTAACCTAACATCCATTTTATGGGTTTGAATGTCATATATTTTTTTGCTTAAGCCACGCAGTGGATTTAACCCTTGATGTACCGCAAACCAAGCAACGAGTAAAATGAGCACAGCTGAGCCAAACATAATCACCCATAGGCTTTGTTTAAATTGGCGCAAAAAATGTTTATGAAAACTCATATCAATGGCGGCGGTAATTTTATAATGCTGTTGCTGCACGTTAAAGTCGCTAACTAATGCGCGATAGGTATGATCATTGGCTTGCCAATGCACTATGTTATCGCGATTAAAACCAAGCGCCGATGGCGCACTCATAATCTGCTTAGTAAAATCGCGACCTGAGCTTTGGTAAATTAAGGCTCCTTGCTGGCTATTTACTTGATAATAAACACCATGGTGCCCTGCCACAGCTTTAGATAATGCCTGCCCTAAAGGTTCACTTGAGCTATGCTGCTGGGCTAAAACAGCTGCAACTGACTGGCTAATAACCTTTAACTCGCCACTGTCTTGCTCAATAAAGTGATGCTCAATGGAGGAGTTAATTAATGACGCGACTAAGGTTAAACAGGCTATTACAGTAACAGCAATAAACAATACCACCCGCATGGTCAACGACATTGGTCGAGCGTTAATTTTGGGCATTTTCGACCTCTAATTTATAGCCCATACCGCGCACTGTATGAATAAGTTTAATACTATACTCATCGTCAACCTTGCCCCGCAGGCGTCTAATCGCAACATCTATTACATTGGTATCACTTTCAAAGTTCATATCCCATACTTGCGACGCTATAAGTGAGCGAGATAGCACTTCGCCTTCTCGGCGCAGTAGTAGCTCTAATAAGCTAAACTCTTTATTACTGAGCAAAATACGCTTGCCTGCTCGCTGTATTTTACGCTTTGGTATATCCATTTCTAAGTCTGCAATTGTGAGTATGTCGGCCACTTTTTGCACGCCACCACGGCGAATAAGCGTACGTACGCGGGCAAGTACTTCTGAAAAAGCAAACGGTTTTATTAAGTAATCATCTGCGCCAAGTTCAAGCCCTTTTACTCTGTCATCAACACTATCGCGAGCCGATAAAAATAATACTGGCGTGTCGTTTTTGGCTTCTCGTACCGACTCTAAAATTCGCCAGCCAGATACATCGGGCAACATTATATCTAATATAATCACATCAAATAATTCGGTCATTGCTAAATGGTGACCGTCAAGGCCATTGCGCGCCAAACAAACCTGAAAGCCGGCTTCGGTTAAGCCCTGTTTTAAGTAATCACCGGTTTTAATCTCGTCTTCAACGATTAGTAAGCGCATATAATTCCTTTGTTACTTTTATTATAATTTTAGTTATCACTTAAACAGCACTATGCCATATGCGCTACAACAGCAACATGACATTAAGATTACAACTTTGTAATGTTCGCGTCATGTCGATGTCAGGTTTAAATATTATACTCAATGCATATTTTGCTATTCAGGTGTAATAAAATGGGTTTTAAAGAGTCATTACAGCACATTTCAAAGCCACGTAGGCGTTTTGTTCAAGGATTAATTGCAGGCGGTGTGCTGGCAGCTTTTCCAACTGTTTTACATGCAGCATCATCTTTAGCGGCATCAACATTAACAGGTACTGTGCCTGAGTTGAGCGGTAAAGTTATTGACCTGGTTATTGATGAGTCCCCGGTAAACTTTACCGGTGTAGTGCGTATGGCAACCACCATTAATGGCTCTATTCCCGCGCCAACATTACGCCTTAAAGAAGGTGACGATGTGACCATTCGCGTTACCAACAATTTAGCGGTACCTAGCTCTATTCACTGGCACGGAATTATTTTACCGTATCAAATGGATGGTGTACCGGGCATTAGCTTTAAAGGCATTATGCCTGGCGAAACGTTTGTTTATAAATTTAAGTTACAACAAAGCGGTACTTATTGGTATCACTCACACAGTGGCTTTCAAGAAATGACCGGTATGTATGGGGCGTTAATTATTGAGCCTCGTGAGCAAGATGTTATCAGCGCAGATAATGAACATATTATTCAACTCTCTGATTGGACTGATGATGATCCTATGGAGTTATTCCGTAAATTAAAAATTCAGGGGGATGTGTTTAACTTTAATCAGCCCACTGTACCTGAGTTTTTTGATGACGTAGCAACAAGCGGCGTTGCTAATGCACTTCAACGACGTGAAATGTGGAACCAGATGCGAATGAGTCCAACCGATTTAGCTGATTTATCGGCTTCGGCAATGACCTATTTAATGAATGGTACTGCGCCAATGGCTAATTGGCGTGGGCTGTTTAAAGCGGGCGAAAAAGTACGTTTAAGATTTATTAATGGCTCAAGTAATACCTTTTTTGATGTACGTATCCCAGAGTTAAAATTAACTGTGGTACAAGCAGATGGACAAAATGTTGAACCCGTTACCGTAGATGAGTTTCGCTTTGGTCCAGGTGAAACCTACGATGTGGTTATTGAGCCTAAGAATGACGCATACACAATTTTTGCACAAAGCATGGACCGCTCAGGTTATGCCAAAGGGACTTTGTCTGTCGCTGCTAATATTGATGCGCCAGTGCCTGCACTTGACCCCGTTGAGTGGTTAGCAATGCGGGATATGATGGGCAATATGGATCACTCTGCTATGCCTGGAATGGATCACAGCGCTATGGGCCACGCTAGCATGGACAAAACCAGTATGGATCAGGGGGCAATGGATCATAGCACAATGGACCACGGTGCAATGGCAATGGACCATAGTAAGCATAATATGGGTAAAAACCCACTGGCTGTTCCAAGTCAGAAAGTTCGCCACGCTAAAACAGAATATGGCGCCTCAGTTGATATGCGCGTTGATACGCCACGCACAAACTTAGACGATCCTGGTATTGGGCTGCGCAATAACGGCCGTCGTGTTTTAACACTTGCAGATTTACGCTCCCTTGATGGCATAGTTGACCACCAAGCACCCGAAGCCGAAATTGAGCTGCATTTAACCGGCAACATGGAACGCTACAGCTGGTCTTTTGATGGCTTAGAGTTTGGTAAAAGTACCCCTGTGCATATGAAGCATAATCAGCGGGTACGAGTTATTTTACAAAACGATACCATGATGACACACCCTATGCATTTACATGGTATGTGGAGCGACTTGGAGAACGATCAAGGTGATGTGTTAGTTCGCCGCCACACCATAATGGTACAGCCCGCCCAAAGAATTAGCTTTTTAACTACGCCACATGATGTTGGTCGTTGGGCTTGGCATTGTCATTTACTGTTTCATATGGATGCAGGTATGTTTAGAGAGGTGGTTGTATCATGAGAAATTTAACCTTATCAACAGTACTTACTAGTGCACTATTAATTAGCGCACCGTTATTGAGCCTGCATGTGTTTGCTCAAACTGAAATGGGCGACATGTCTGGCGATATGGCGGGCGATAAAATGCAGCCGCAAGGCGGCGATGCCCCTAAAAATGCTCGCGATCCACACGCTTATGCTAATGGCACAACCTTAACGCAAGGGCCATATGCTTTAGCTGATGGCGAGCGCTTAACCCTTGCGGATGAGCATAAGTTTTACGCTATTTTAGGTGATCGCCTTGAGTATAACGAACAAGCCGATGCTGCTGTTTTCGATTTACAAGCTTGGTACGGCACCACCTTTAATCGATTAGTGATAAAAACCGAGGGTGATGTTAGTGATGGCAAGCTTGAAGAAAATCAGACTGATATTTTATGGGGCCATGCAATTTCGGCTTACTGGGATACGCAAGTTGGTATTCGCTACGATTATTATAAAGAGGGCAAAAACCGTCAATGGTTAGCGTTTGGTATTCAAGGCTTAGCACCTTATTGGTTTGAGCTTGATATGACAGCGTATGTAGGTGAGAGCGGAAACACAGCATTTACAGCAGAAGCTGAATATGAGCTGCTTTTAACACAAAGGCTCATTATACAGCCTCGTGCTGAAATAACATTTTATGGTAAAGACGATGAACAAAATGAGCTAGGCAGTGGGCTATCTAGTACTGCTATTGG
The DNA here is from genome assembly GCF_014163535.1 of Pseudoalteromonas sp. SR45-4. NCBI lineage: Bacteria > Pseudomonadati > Pseudomonadota > Gammaproteobacteria > Alteromonadales > Pseudoalteromonadaceae > Pseudoalteromonas > Pseudoalteromonas sp. SR45-4. The sequence goes on along the minus strand of NZ_JACJDO010000035.1, from coordinate 25,416 downwards.
CGTTAGGGTTCGTTATGAATTTACTCGCCAATTTGCACCTTATGTAGGTGTAGAGTGGACTAATAAATTTGGTACCACAGCAGATTACGCCAAGCTAAACGAGCAAAGCAGCAACGATACTGAGTTTGTTGCCGGTATAAAATTTTGGTTTTAATATTTAAAAATAAGAGGTAATTATGAAATTTATAACTATTGCGGCAATTTTAGGCTTAGCTGTAAGCTTTTCGGCATCAGCTCATATTTCGCTAAAGCAATCAACACCACAAAATAGTGCGATGCTAATGCAAAGTCCAGAGCAACTTACGTTAACGTTTAGCGGCGAAGTACAACTTGCCAAAGTACTCTTAAGTGATGCTGCAAACAAGCAAGTAGATTTTAACTTTAAACCCAGTGCAAAAGCTAATAGTAACTTTAGCTGGCCGTTACCCAAGCTTGAAAAAGGTAATTACACAGTTAAATGGATAGCGCTTGGTGGCGATGGCCATAAAATGTCAGGCAATTTTGACTTTATATTACACAGCAGCGACACACATTCTAAAATGAAAAACATGGCGGCTAGCCATAAACAACATAATCATTAGGTAGTCATATAATGCAATTAAGTGATTGGTCAGTGCTGTTACTATTATTAAAAATAGTAAGCTATTTAGCTATTGCAGCCCTTGCGGGCTGCTTGCTAATGCGCTTACTTAATAATGAGAGTACAACGCCAGATACACAATTAAGCTGTTTTAATCGGTATTTAAAGCGCTGGCAAATCACCCTTGTTATGGTGGGCTTTATTGGTGCAATATTACAAATACCAATTGAAGCGGGGGCCATGGCTGAATCTGGTTTTGCTGGCATGATAGACCCCTTCATGCTGGATATAATTTGGCAATCAGTAATTGGTGAGCAGGTAAGTATGAGAGTGCCTGCATTTATAATTGCCTTGTTTGCGGTGTGCACTTGGCGCACCCATTCAAACTCAGCTAACGTGGCTAATTTTTTTATTACACTATTCGCACTTATTATCCTTACCTATAGCTTTACCTTAACCGGCCACAGCGCCGAAAAAGGCCTATTAATTAAAAGTATATTAACACTGCATTTAATTGCCATTGCTAGTTGGATTGGCTCACTATGGCCTCTTTATAAAAGTTGCCAACTGCTATCGTTAAATACGATAAAGCATTTAATGGAACGCTTTGGACAGCTAGCAATTATTATCATAGCGGTACTGCTCATATCTGGTATAACCATATTATGGCAATACTTAAATTCATTTTCTGTATTATTTACTTCAAATTATGGCCAGCTAATAATGTTAAAACTGTTGTTAGTGAGTGCTATGTTACTACTGGGTGCTTGGCATAAACTACGTTTAGTTCCGCAAATTACACAGCAACATCATGTTGTTACTTTAAAGCGTTCTATTTCTGTTGAAATGGTTATTGCCGTGTGTGTATTGCTAACCACCAGTGTATTTACCACGCTCGTTGGGCCGCCCGTATAATTTATCTTATAAAGAGAAAAACATGTTAATAAAACACCCTAAATTTGGATTGATCTCAGCGCTGTTACTTACTGCAACAAGCTCTTTTACTGTAAACGCGCATGGTGATGAAGAGCACGCAAAAAAATCAGCTTTATTTGTTAATGTAAGCAGTGCTGCAGCAAAAGTTGTTAGCTCGTTTCATACTGCGCTTAAGCAAGGCGATAAAGTAACTGCTCGACAATTACTAGCCGATGATGTAATTATTTTTGAAGGTGGCGGCGTTGAGCGCTCAGCCGATGAATACGCTAACCACCACATGTTAGCTGACATGAAATACCTAAGTGCAATTAACAGCGACCTATTAGAGCACCAAGTGTTTATTAATGGTGATATGGCTTACTCGGTATCAAGAAGCAAAAACCATGGCAACTATAAAGGTAAAGAAATAAGCGCCACAGGTATGGAGTCAATCACCTTAAAAAATACCGATTCAGGCTGGAAAATAACTCATATTCATTGGTCAAATTAAGGCGTTAATTATGCGTATAATTAAAATCACCTCAAGCGTGCTTTTAGCACTAGCACTGCCTCTTATGGGGGCGTGCTCTGAGCAATCACCGCAAGTACATAAAGCAACTAGCTCAGCCGATAGTCCCAAAAAACAGGAGTTAAAGCTTACTGTTTATAAAGATAAAAACTGTGGCTGTTGCAAAGGCTGGATTGAGCATATACATCAAAGCGACATTAATACAAAAGCCATTGATGCAGACGATATGGGATTAATAAAATCGCAATATCAAATAAAGCCTAACCAGCGCTCATGCCATACAGCTGTGTCGGCCAACGGTTTTGTGTTTGAAGGCCACGTACCGGCTAAGTTTATTAAACAATTTTTATCGGAAAAACACCCAGCGCATATTATCGGTTTAACCGTACCCGCAATGCCACTAGGCACACCAGGTATGGAAATGGGCGATGCATTTCATAAATACAACATTGAATTTATTACCACAAATACCACCACAGGTGTGTACAAGCACATTAGTCAATACGACGAGCAGTTTTAACTATTGTGGCATAGTTTGTGAGACTGTTTAGTACCTATAAAAAACTGTAAACCCCCATTACAGTTTGCACAAAAAAGCCACAATTAAAAATTGTGGCTTTTTTAGTTTTTAATAATTAATTAGACATTATTTTAGTAAGTTTTTCTCAAAAAATTCGGCCATCATAGTGTGGTAATGCAAAGCCGTTCCTTTGCCTTCTTTTAGGCTGTGTGAACGATTAGGATAAGCAAAAAACTCAAATTGTTTATTATGCTTAACAAGCTCGTCAATTAAACGCTCAGACCCCTGATAGTGTACGTTATCGTCGCCAGTACCGTGGATCAGTAATAATTTACCGCTAAGGTTTTTAGCAAAACTAATTGGCGAGGTATTATCATAGCTTTGTGGGTCGGTGTTTGGGTTACCCGAATAACGCTCTTGATAAATAGTGTCATATAAACGTATATCGGGCACAGGTGCTGAAGCAATACCTACTTTAAATTTGTCGCCGTGACGAAATAATAAATTAAGTGTAGAGCTGCCGCCGCCAGAGTGTCCCCATACGCCAACCCGCTCTGTGTCTATTACATCCCAGCGTTTAGCCATCGCGTCGAGCGCGTCAACTTGGTCTTGCACTGTAATTGAGCCTATTTTTTTATAAATAGATTTGCGCCAATCTCGGCCTTTTGGTGCGCGTGTACCGCGGTTATCAACTGATGCAACAATAAAGCCTTTTTGAGTTAATAACGATTTGTATAAATAGCTATTACCTTCAAAGCGATCTTGTACGGTTGATCCCCAAGGTTCGCCATAAACATAAAATACGATTGGGTACTTTTTATTTAGATCCATATCCGCAGGAAACATAATATAACCATCAAGCTCGGTGCCATCACGCGCGGCTACTTTAAAAAACTCATGGTTTGGTAAACTTTGCTCTGCTAATTTTTGTTTCAGCTCGCTGTTTTCGACCAAGGTTTTTACATTACTGTGATCGCTCACCTTAATAATTTGCTTAACGGCCGGCTGATTAAATTTAGAATAGGTGTGCATGGCCCAAGAAGCATCCTTTGACACGTAGTAACTGTTGGAGCCGTTAAACTGCTCAGGTGTTACTCGTACTGGTTTACTGCTGCCATCTATTGCTGTGCGATACAAATAGCGCTGAGCTGCATCATCTGGTGATGCACTAAAATACAATACGTTTTTGTCTTCGTTGATTGCAAGCATATCAACAATGTCGTAATCGCCAGGGGTTAGGTCGATAATTTTTTTGCCATCGCGCGATATGCGATATAAATGACGCCAGCCGTCGCGTTCGCTGTGCCAAATAAAAAACTCACCACTTTTTGACCAATTAGCACTATAAAACCATTCAATAAACGCATCGTCTTTTTCTGCCAGTATTTTAGTTAGCTGCTGCTTTTGCCAATTAAATAACCATAAATTATTATGGTTTTGTGGGCGGTTTAAGTCTTGGATAAGTAACGACTCACCATCGCCTGCCCAGCTAATGCGTGGTATGTAACGATCGCGGTTATCGCCCTCAAGTTTAGCCCACCGGGTTTGCTTGTCACTCAGGCTCACTACGCCTACGCGTACAGCTGAGTTAGTTTCGCCCGCTTTAGGGTATGGAAATTCAGTAAGGCTAGGGTAGAGCGCTTTGGTGTTGTTGATCATGGTAAAGTATTTAACGCCGCTAGTATCGAGCTGCCAATACGCGATTGATTTATTATCTGGGCTCCAACTAAAGCCATCACGAATAGAAAACTCTTCTTCGTATACCCAATCGAAATTACCATTAACTGTGGTAGCGCTGCCATCGGTTGTTAATGCGCTAACGGTATTGCTGCCAACTGCTTGCATATAAATATTATTATCGCGCACATACGCTACTTTTGAGCTGTCGGGGGAGAACTTAGCAAACATAAGCTTTTTGGGCTCAGGGTTTTCGCCGCCCAACTGCGAGAGTTTATTCGTATTTAAGTTAAGTAACCAAAAATCCCCTCGGCTGCGCGAACGCCATACTTGCTCACTGTTGGTAAATACCATGAGCCACTGGCCATCTTTAGAAAATTGATAACTCTCAATTGCAAACGCTTCATCTGCGCCCTCTGGCAGTAACTTTTCAAAAGCAACCAGTACTTTTCGCCCTGTGCCATCGGCGTTGTAAAATACAATGTCGTTGCCTTTTACACCGTGCTCTTTCTCGTCGTCAGCTTTAACGCCTACTTTTTTATCGGCTTCACGTTGCTCAAGTACTGTGTAGCCAGTGCCATCGTCTAACCATTTAAAGTAAGTACTACGCTGTGCTTTAAAGTATTTATCTTTATAAATTTGCTCAAGAGTAAGCGGGTTACTAATAGGTGTAACTGCATTACCTGTTGTTGATGGTGATGTATTTGATGTCATAGAACACCCTTGTATGGTTATACCCGCCAGAATGGCAACTAACAGTGCTGAGGTTTTAATTATTTTCATCGTGTTTCCTAGGGGGGGGTTATTAAATAAATACTGACCCCGCTACTTTAGCAAATAAGCAAAATAGGATCTGAGCGTTTATCGCGTTATTAAGGGATTGAGCTTAAAAAAGGAATTAATACGCCATGTTAATTAAAGTAGTCATTAGCTGTGTAATAAGGTGGCTGTTTTTAAATACCTAATCCTTTAGCTACGCAGTTAATCTAATTCTAAATTTGCACGTTCAACGCTCTCTGCTGGTAATTCTTTTTGTACCGATACACCCAGCTCTTTAAACTCGCTTGCCTGTTTAATTAAGTTACCTTTACCTCGGTAAAGCTGCGAAAACGCTTTGTCGTAGCTTTCTTTAGCACGATCGAGCTGTTTGCCAACCCCTTCCATGCTGGTTAAAAAGCCATTGAGCTTGTTATAAAAACGCTCGGCTCGGGCTGCCAATTCTTTTGAGTATTTAGTTTGCTCTTCAAAGCGCCATAGCTGTTTAACTATATTTAAACTAGTGAGTAAGGTAGTGGGGGTTGCCACTAGAATATTTTTTTCGATTGCTTGCTGGTAAATATCACTTTGGTATTTAAGCGCTTCAACAAAGGCTGACTCTATTGGTACAAACATCACCACTACTTCAGGCGAGTTAAGCCCAGGTAGACGGTCGTACGATTTACTCGCAAGCTCGTTTATACGCGCTTTAACAGCCTCAACGTGCTCTTTAATAGCTTGCTGTGCTTCTAGCTCGTTATCGGCGTTAACATAGCGTGTGTAGGCGTTTAACGAAGTTTTAGCGTCAATAACTAAATGGCGACCTTGGGGTAAATACACAACTACATCGGGGCGTAAGCGGCCGTCTTCGGTGTTAAACGACACCTCGCGTTTATAGTCTACGCCTGCGCGTAAGCCTGCGCTGTCGAGCACGTTTTCTAGCATTAACTCGCCCCAATTGCCTTGGGTTTTCTTTTGCCCTTGTAGAGCGTTACTGAGCCTGTCGGCTTGCTCGGTTATGGCTTGGCTTTTTGCTTGTAAATGTAATAACTCGGTTTTAAGCGCGGCGCGTTGTTTTAAGTCTTCAACATGGATTGACTCCATTTTGTCGCGAAAGCCTTTTAGCTCGCCTTGCACTGGTTTTAATAGTTGCTCAATGCTTTCTTGATTGAGCACTTTAAACTTTTGAGACTTTTCTTCTAAAATTTGATTCGCTAAGTTTTCGAACTCTTTTTTAAGCATCTCTTTGCTTTGCTCTATTTGCGCAAGTTGTTCGCTAAAGTGTTGTTGTTTTTGCTCAAGCGTAGTGCGTATATTATTTAGCTCTACATCGCGTTGGCTATATTGTTTGCGCAGTGCACTTAGCTCGGCTTCGGCTTTTTGCCAAAACTGATTATATTGCTGGCTTTGTTTTTCTTGTTCGGTAAAGCGGGTTTTAAAGTGCTGCGCTTGGTCGCGTTGCTCTTGATGGGTATGCTCTAAAAGTTCGTGGTCATCCGCTAACTGGGTGTATTGCAGGGTTTTGCTCTCAAACTGACTTTGCAATAACGACAACTGCTGTTGCTGCTCACTAAGTTGTTGTTTTAATTTTTTACTAAGCGATGCAGATACTAGGCTACAAATTACGCCACCTGCGGTAACGCCTACGCCTACACTTAGCCAATCAATGCTAGTTAATAACTGAGAAAACATAAAATAAACTTATTAAATTTAGAGACATGCCATCATAACGAATAACTATCGATAGCAGTAGGGGCGGGATATAAATTAAAGGCATAAAAAAAGCCAACCTATAAAAGGTTGGCCTAACATTACTAAAACTAGTAACCAAATAGGGAAATCAACATGAAACTTGCGTTAACAACAATTCATCACAAGCATAATAGTAGACGGCAAATTGAATATTTAGTTCAACAATAATTTAAATTTATTTATATGTTGTTTAAGAAGGCTACTAAGTAAATTTTTTGCAAAAAAAAGCCAACTCAAACGAGCTGGCTCAATCATTACTAAACTTAGTAACTAAATAGGGGAATCAACATGAAACTTGAATTAACTGCAATGTAATCACAAGCATAATAGTAGACGGCAAGTTGAGTATTTAGTTCAATAATAATTTAAATTTATTTATATGTTGTTTAAGAGGGCTACTAAGTAATTTTTTGCAAAAAAAAAGCCAACTCAAACGAGTTGGCTTAATCATTACTAAATTTAGTAACTAAATAGGGGGATCAACATGAAACTTGGTTGAACTGCAATTCAACCGCTAGCAAAATAGTAGACGCTGCATATTTAATTAAGTTCAAAAAAAGTATAAAAAAATTAAACTTAAGTTTTGTGTAAAGCAGCCGTGTAAAAAAGGCATAAAAAAAGCCAGCCCTAAAGTGGGCTGGCTAAATCATTACTTATTTAAGTAACTAAATGGGAAATCAACATAATGCTTGGTTAAACTGCAATTTAACCGCTAGCATAATAGTAGACGCTGCATATTTAATTAAGTTCAAAAAAGATCTGCATATTTACAGACATTTTTAATCTTTAATTAAAGAGAGCATTTGTTGCTCGTCAAACTGGGTAAAACTCATTGATTTTTCGGTAAATAATGCATCTACAAGAGCTTGTTTATCTTGTTGCATTTTAAATACTTTTTCTTCAATTGAATTTGCCATAATAAGTTTATACACAAACACAGGATTAGTTTGGCCAATACGATAAGCACGATCTGTCGCTTGTTTTTCTACTGCTGGGTTCCACCAAGGATCGTAATGAATTACTGTGTCGGCTTGCGTTAAATTAAGCCCCGTTCCACCGGCTTTTAAACTAATTAAAAACACCGATGTTGCACCACTGGTAAACTCATCAATCACTTTATCGCGCTGGCGCGTTTGTCCGGTTAGTAAACTAAAGTTTATATTTATTTCTTTTAGGCGTTCAGCAATAAGATCGAGCGCAGAAGTAAACTGACTAAATATAATTACTTTTCTACCTAGGCTTAGCATTAGCGGTAAGCGATTACTTAGCCATTCTAGTTTTGCACTGCCAGCTTGAGTTGTTGGCTCTATTAATTTAGGGTGACAACAAATTTGCCTTAATTTTAACAGCGCTTCTAAAAAGGCGAGTTTACTTTTTTGCATACCTTGTTCAGAAAAAAGATCAGTTAGTTTTTCTTCTAATGCCTGAGTAATACTGTGGTACATTTCTTTTTGTTTTGGCTCAAATTCAAACTCTTTAATTAACTCTGTTTTTAGCGGTAACTCTTGTGCAACTTGCGCTTTAGTACGGCGTAATATAAACGGCATAATTAAGTCTTTAAGTTGCTGTGCTCGCTCTGCATTGCTCTCACGCTCAATTGGCGTTTGGAAGTGAGTTTTAAAATGCGTTTGCGAGCCAAGTAATGACGGCATAGCAAAATCAAGTAATGATTTAAGCTCGAATAAGTTGTTCTCTATTGGCGTACCACTTAAGCAAAGCTTAAAGTCGGCATTAAGGCGCTTCACTAAACGCGATACCTGCGCGGTATCGTTTTTAATATATTGCGCTTCGTCGAGTATAATATTTTCAAAATAAAGTGGTGAATAATACGCAATATCGCGTTTAAGTAGCGGATAAGTAGTTAATATACATTGTGCTTGCGCTACATTTTGTAATAACTCATTACGCTGGGCACCAAAAATAGTGGTTACTTTTAAGTTTTTAGCAAACTTGGTTATTTCTTTTTCCCAATTGCTTACTAGGCTTGTAGGGCACACAATGAGTGTAGGGCCTGCTTGCGCATTATTATAACTACTTGTTAGATAAGCAATAACTTGCAGAGTTTTACCTAATCCCATGTCGTCTGCTAAAATTCCGCCAAGCTGATGGCGTTTTAAAAAGTTTAACCACGCAACGCCTTGCTGCTGATACTCGCGCAATACAACTGAGTCATTTAACCCTTGTATAAGCGTAGTGGGGCGCGACTGGTCATTACTATTTAGCTCTTCTAAATAACGTGACAATGACTCGTCGTGTAGTTCAACATTTATAGCAGTATGACTTACCAGTTCAGGCAAGTATGAAAGCGGAATATTAAATTCATCTCTGGTTTTTATAAATTCAAATCGTTGTTTAAACTCATTTAACAAATGCAACGCTGCTTTATTTATAGCGCCAAACTCACGACCTATTGGGTAGTAATAAAACAACTCACTTTGACGATTTAACGATTCATAATGAGCATCTGTTTGATTAAATAATAATGTAGCTTTAGCATCGTTTAATATAATTTTGCACTGCATTTGATGCCCCGCAGTACGGTGTACATGCAAAGCTACTTGGCTTTGTGGGTTAACAGCATTTACTTTACTAACCGATACTTTCCAGCCTCGTTGAACAAAGCTAGGAAACACCTCATACACTAACCAGTGTAAGTGAATTGGCGATTGTTTATTAAAAATAAACTCACTTTGTAAACCCCCTTTACAAAAATCGAAACCTAAGTTTATTAGCTCGTTTTTTACGGTGTTTTCAAAAGCACTATTTACTAGGGTTTCTGGCGCTGTGCCTGCCAAATAATTTTTATTTTTATATTTAAACAATAACGAAAGCGTTAATCCTTCCGCCGACATTGTTACTTTTAAAACCGCATTACTTGAGAGTTTTGAAGTATTGTTTTTTTCATTAGTGGGGTGCGGAATAACACCCGAGCCAAAGTTATCGGCGAGTTGTTTATAAATACGGTCAAAATTAGTGTCGTGTAATGCTGGAATTGTTTGTAAATGAGCAATTTCGTCTGCACTTAAAGGGGTGCGAATGCGTCCTACTTTATAAGTATCAAGATCTAAATAAGTAGGTGGCGTTGTTTTAATTAGTGTCCAATTTTTGCTGTTTTCTAAATTAACTTTTAATTGGGTTAGATCTTTTACTTGCTGCCAACTAAAGCTTAACGCTTGCCCTGTTTGCGCTTTAATTGATACGCGTGATCGTTGTAAAAACAATCTTTCAGTTGCTATAAGCTGTTGCAGTGCGTTAAAACCCCATTGCCCTTTAAGCTCAATATTACCTACTGCATTTTGTGAACGTATCCAGCTAAATAATCTAAAGTCGCTTTCTAATAAATCGCTAGGAGTTACAAAGCTGTTTAGCTGTTGCTCGGTAAGGTTACGGCCTAAGGCATAGCTTTGATTTTCATCGTAATTAGCTATTTTGGGCGTTAAAAACACTTTATTGTTTTCTACATCTAATACAAATAAAAGCACTTGTGAAGGCGGTTGTTCGGTACTGTTTTTAAGTGCTCCGAGTTCAGTAAACCAATCATTAATAAAGTAGTCTTCGCCGTACTCACCCGAGTGTTCTATTTTAAGTTTGAGCAAAATAGCAGCTAAGTGGCGGCATTTTGTTTTAACATTACAGGTACAGTGAGTATCTACCGAATAACCAGTAGGTACTTTACTGATCTCAATACGTTGATTAAACGAAATACCTTTGTCGCCACGTACTGTTGAATCCACAACTGAAAAATCGCTATTATGCTCTAACCAGCTAATTTGGCCGTTTTTATAATACGCTTTACCTTTAGCCAATACGGCGGGCTTAAACAATTTTTTAATGAAGCGTTCAGAAAGAGGAAACTGGGTAGCCTGCTCATTTTTAATTTCTTCAAAAATAGCCATTAGATCAGTTTTAGATAAGTTAGCAGACATGTCACTCAAAGTATTAAATTTTAAAAACAATTTTTTTAGTATATGCCTTATATGCTCTGAGCTAAAGCAATATTAACGTTAAATAAACTGGTTGGAGCTGAGCGCTTAGTAAAAAATTGCTTTATAGCTAAATAATGCGCTAATTATTATTTATTTAAAATAAAACACACAGCTAACTCACAAGTTAAAAACAACTTACTAACACAAGGAGGGGGTTTACAGATCAGCTTTATACTAACAAAGCGCAAAACAGGTAGGATCTAAGATAAAAAGGTAATTTAGTTAGTAAAAAGCTGATCTAAAATAGGCAAGTAACTCTTTTATGCTTAAATTTTGCTATATGGGATCAGTTTTTTACTAACTTAAAGGGTGTACAGATCAATATTTAACTAAGCTAACACCCTTATAGATCATTATTTTACTAACTAGTTAAATGCAGCTAATAGCTTAGTAAGTTGTTCTAAGCGCTTGTCTGTCATAACTTTATTGTTTATTTTTACTGAAACATCACCATTTTTTAAACTGCGCTGTACTGAAACAAAGTTACTCTCAAGCACAACTTCACGTTTAACGGCTATTTGTGGCTCGGTAGTTAAATACTTAGTAATGGCCATTGCACGCTTGTCATCGCTTGCTGCTGCGTTTATGTCTTCATGGTTAGCAATGTCAGCAACTAGCAAGTTAAAGGCTGCTTGGTCGCGCTCCTTTGCGCTAATCAGCTTTTTAGCCACTTCACGGCCAACATGATTAGCTGTAGGGTAAAGTGCAACAACATCTGCAGGGATTTGCTCGAATGCTTTTATTGCATCGGCAACCGCGGTATGCGATACGCCTTCAATAACTGCAATTTCACGGTAAGAGCCTTTTTTACCTTGCTCAATTAATTCATTTTTAGTGTTTTGATAAGCTTGTCCAAGTTCCCACAAGCTAGGTGCTATGTATTGATCAGACGAAACAGCTAAAATTTTTGCATCTTGATCAGTAAAGTCGCTAGAGCTCAACACTAAATAATCGGCATTACCCAAAATGCAGGCTTTACGGCGGCGTGATCCCGCAAGTACTAAGCTTGTATCGCCTTGATCCCAAAGAAGTGCCGGGTGTTGATTACGGCCATCTTCTTTTATTGCCGGTAGAATATCGGATACCGACTTTTCATTTAACAGCGACTGTACACGGCGGTTTTTGCCATATACCTGGGTTGTTGACTCAATGTCACTATGGGAAATCACTTTACAAACTAGGGTAATTTCTCTGCTAGGATCACTTGGCGCTGGCATACGAATTACATCGCCTGCATTTGCTTGCTCTAATAAAGCATCAAGACTACTACTACCAACCGCTGTTGCAAAAGGATCTAAGCGGGTGTCATTTTTACGTTTTTTAGCCATTTTTGTTTAACATCCTTACTTAGGGGTATTTAGTTTTGATTGTGTAGATTGCCAATTAGAGCGGATCAGCATTTCAAGCTCATCAACTACATCTTTTATATTTTCTTGCGCACGCATTAACGATTCGCGACTTGCTAAACTATCTGATGCTTTTTGATCAAAAATAGTGTTAAACGAAGACGAACTCGCTGTAATTGCTGAGCTATGATTAATTGGGTAACTCATCACTTGGCGACCAAAGGCACTACGAACATCTTTAACGATATCGCGTTGCGAGTGGTTACCTTTTACATAGTTAGTTACTAAAAACTGCATAAAGTCCCATCCTTCATGGCCTAGGGCTGCAACTGTATGATAAATCTCACCTAAACGTTTTAAATATTTATTATTTGCATCAAAGTCTACTGCTTCTGGATGAACCGGTATTAGCATCGCTGTAGATGCCATTAACGCATTATAAAACATAAAGTTAAGTGTTGGAGCTGTGTCGATTAATAACACATCAAACTCGTCTTTTACTGGGTCAATTACTTTTTCAAGTAACTTATGATAATGACGGGTTTGTTCGTAATTTGAGGTGTCTTTGAGTAAAGTAGCTGTTTCATGTTCAAAATAAAAATCATCCATACCAGATGGTAAAACACGAATATTTGGAATATGCGTAGGTAAAAATGAGTTTGATACAAATTCAGGCCAGGTTTCCCCTTCGTCTAAATCAATACAATCACGCATTAAATCGCCAACGGTAATTGGATCGGGCTCTGCCGATGGAAAAAAGCTAGATGATGAACCTTGAGGATCTAAATCAATAATACCAATACGATAGCGTTTAATATTTGTAGTTGCCAATGCTGCTGCAATATTAACCATACTAGTTGTTTTACCACAACCGCCTTTTAAGGAGTTAATTACAATAACTTGCAGTTTGTCATCACCAGTACGGTGATCTGGCTGAATATCCATAATATCGGCCATAGCAAAAATATTTACCAAAGTGTAAGCGTAATGACCATTTGCACCACGTTTGATATTTAAATTATCAAAATCACCATTGTCGTGGCGTCTTTTTAAGGTACGATTGTTACAACCAAGCAGATCGGCAGCTGCTTTTTGCGTATAAGTTCTTAATTCTTTTTCTTCAGATTTAAGATGAGCGCGATAATGTTGTATACGTCCTTCTAGTGACTTTTCGGCAACTTCAGCTGTTGCTTTCAAAAGCCGGTAGGTACTTAGCGCATTATTATTGATAGACATACTTAATTCCTCAAAGTTAGGCTGTTAGTATAATGTCCATTCAATTTGCTGTAAACAACTATTTATAGTGACATGTGTTTTATAAACAAGACATCTAATAATATTTTTACATGCTTAATATCTCTTAGTATAAATAGAGAGGTTAAGTATGGTTAAGTATATAAGGTATTAAGGGATAGAGGCTTAAATAAAGGTCATAAACACATGATTTATATGAATAATAATAAAATAAGCAGATCAGCTTTATACTTGGTTAAGATCAGATCTTTATCTACTAGCAGATCAGCTTTTTACTAAGCTGAAAATTAAAATAATAGTTACACACAGGTTAATCATTAAGTTGTGCACAAAAAAGGTCTGTTAGATCAGTTTTATACTAAGTAAATTATAAAGTTATACACCGATTCTGTAGTAAAAGAAGGCTTTTAATTAGTATAGATCTGATCTGTAGTAGGTACAGATCAGATCTATGCTAACTCAATATGTGCTTATCCACAGGGCTTTTAGTTTTTTAGTTAATTTGTCGTGTTAAATATTAAAAATTTAGCTTTGTAATGGACAAAAATCTCACTGAGTTAGTAAAAATGAGATTTGTAACTGCCTAGTTAGTAAAATAATGATCTGAAATTGAGTTAATTAGCATCCGCTTAGTATAATAGTGATCCGAAGGTTTTATTTTAGCTCAGATCACTTTTATACTAACTTAAACATTTAACTTTTTTGTCTTTATGTGTTGTTATTAGCTGTCGCAATAAAAATGGAAATAACAACAATGAGCCGAAAGGTCAACATCTCGGTAGATAACTTGCCCGATACACTAAGGGGCCAAATTCACGGGGTGGAAAGTGCAATTGATAATGAAAGCTTAGCACTGTTTACAGATAATAAAGATGTGCGGATTTCGATAGAAAATGCAGCTCATGGATTACGTGCTTATTCGAATACTTTTAACCATTATGATTTATGGGGACGCTTTGTCCGTTCGGGGCATAAAAAATTACCATTAGAAGAAGCACCTAAAAAAACAATAATTACACGCAAAATATCTGAAAAAATAGATGGTATTTTGTACGACGGTGAATTAAAAATAACGCCGGCGGTTGTTAGCACACGCAAAGATGGTGAAGACGTAGAATATTTGGTTTGGCCATCAGATCGAGAAGAAAAAGTAGAACGTGCGCTGATCCGTTTAGCTTCTAAAGGTAAAATAGTAAAAATAAATTTTAAGTCCGGTATTCAATATGCTGTTGTTTTTTCAATGAACGAATTAGCACAAGAGCTGAAAACCGTTGGCCAATCTATGCCATATCCACAAATTAAAGAATCACTTGAAGCATTACAAGGCTCGAAACTTTCGTTTAAATATTCAGCAACAGACACCAAAAATACAAATATTGATGATTCATTTTACGAGTCGAACATGAACTTTTTATCGTCACTGCATTTTAGTGGAAAAAAAGGTCAAGGCGGAAATGTTAAATGTGTTGCGTGTTTAAATGCATTTGTGCATAACATGATTGATAACCTTGAATACAAAGGATATTACTTTAACAGCGCCCAAGAATTAAAACGCGGATTATCGCGTTGGATGATGCTGCGCTTATATCATCTTTGGCGTTATGCAGCGCCGGGTAAAACATACCATTTTAGATTACTGTCTATTATGGAAAAGTACGGCTCAATTTATTCAACGGATAATATTACCGAAAATAAATTAAAAGCGCTGCGTCGTGATATGACCACAACAATGAAAGATTTGATCGAGAAAGGAGCTATCTCTGAGTACAGTATTACCAATGTTAAAGACGATAAAACCGGTAATATTATTGACTACACTTACGAAATGCATCCATCAGACCAATTTTGTGATGAGATACTTACTCTGAATAAACACAATAAACGAATTGAAATACAAGGCGGTAAGCGTATTGTAGAAAATGCTGTGCTTATTGATGAAGACAAACTTGTTGAAATAGTAGATAAGTAATTTTTATTGCAGAGTCCAATAATAACAAAGGTCACCTAGCGTGACCTTTTTAACATAATCACTTTTCTACTTGTTCTAAATAAAGTCGATCTACTAAAAAATCATAGTCACGTTTTCGTGGATGACTTAATGGTTTTTCGTAATTTGGTAATACCCCAAGTTTTACGTCTGGTTCTGGGTTTATTAAAATAAAAGGTAGCGCCGCACTGACGTGATAACGGTTTTGCGCGGTATAACGCACATTTACCTGAGGGCTAACTCGAGTAGGGCGCCTAATTCTAAGTTTTTCTTTTTCACCTAAACTTGCTACCCGTAATTGCTCTTGTGCTACTAGCGCCTGCCATTTTTGCTGGTCGATCATTCTGGGGTTTCTATAACTAGCTGACTTTTGTAACATTTCGAGGGCCATTTTTTTGGTCAGTGTTTTAGTTGCATGTTTGTGCATCCAGGTAAATCGTACTGAAAAAGGCGATTCATGTTCACTATGAATTTTTCGATAAGCAGCCAAAGTAATTAAGTTGGGTACTGCATTATGCACCGCTTCAAAACGAGCATCGTTGTTATCAATAGCTAAAATACACTCTTTAAACGCTGCTTTTGCCTTATTTACTTGAGCAATTCGATTAATTAGTGCTTGTTTGTCAGCATTTTTTATAACTAATAGGCCAGGATGACGCTTTAAAACTCGGCTACTTAGCCCTTGTTTTTTATAAATGTCAGTAAAGGAATTTAATATAGCTTTATGTGCTAGTTCGCCTGATATTTTAGTAACTTTAATCGATTCGGCCACTTTATCTTCATCAACAGTGCTTATATCAGGAAGTTGATAATATTCGGCTTTTGTATATTCACATAGATTAAGCTCTTCTATTAGCCTTAATGTTAGTTCGCTCATTAAATCAAACTGACTTCTTATTTGTACTTTAGTTACCATGCAACCTCCAAAGAACACATCTTACCTAACTAATTATCGCACATAACCTTATCTTTGTTTAGCAAATAATTCTAGTTTACTCGGGGCTAAGTTTATCTAATAATCTAATTTAAGTATGATGTGTTCTTTGCAGCTTTGGTTAATTTTAAATCTCGTGCTTATGCATTTGAGTAGCTTAGCTCTTAATAATAATTCCCCAATACTCACATTTGTATACCGTTATAGGTTACAGCTAATAACGGCCTACTAGCTTCTGAGTGCAATTTAACTTTAGCCATGATTTGTAGTGAGGCTTTAAAATGAGGTTGATATAATTAACCGGCTCATACTTTGGGATACTTAAAATGTTTAGCTTGTGAGAACTGAATATACATTTATTAGTACCGGGCAGGGCAAACCATTTTGAGTTCCCTGTAGCTTAACTAATTAAGCAGCTAGCTAGTGCTGTTAATTAGTGCCGATCCAAACGTTCATACAAAGAGTAACTTAATATATTGCAGAGTATTCTATTATGCCTGGGTGAAATACAATACGTTGTCATGTCTATTTACACTACAGCATAAGATGCTGCAAAGCGTAAAACTTATACATATTAAAATAAGTTTTAACCTCAGTAATAACTGCCACTATTCACATTTTTATAAAAACTTAGTACTGAGACCAAATAAGTCTTTGTATTTTAACCTTAATCAGGGAGAGCTTTAGCCTAATAAACCCACTGTTTATAAACATCTAGTATATGTTGCGGTGGTAAATAAAACTCGCCTTAGCATGTATTTTTAAAAGTGCATAGTTATTGGTCAATTATTGTTTATATTAACTGTAAAGTTAAGAATACACATGGTGCAATTTAAGTATGATGTGTTCCCAGCTAGACCTGTTATAATAATTAACTCGGATTGAATGTAAGTCAACAACTCAAAAGTAACCATATAGAAGCTTAACTATATGTTTTAAATAGGTTATATGTTTTCTATTTGTCATTTTGTATTTGCGCTAAGGGCCCAACATATACGGCTAAATATATTAATTACCTAACCCATAACTAAATAATTAGTAAATAGTGAATTTAGTCCTTGAACAAACAGCCCTGCATACGTTAATTTCGTTGTATCAGGTAAATAGGAATGAGGAATGAATATGCAAACGTGGAACCCAAATAGCTGGAGAGAACTGCCAATATTACAGCAGCCAAACTACCCAGATCAAGAATCACTTAAATCAGTAGAAGCGCAATTAAAGAGTGCTCCGCCTTTAGTATTCGCTGAAGAGACCAGAAGTTTATTTAAGCAGCTGGAAGATGTATGCGAAGGGCGCGCTTTTTTATTACAAGGTGGTGATTGTGCTGAGTCGTTTAGTGACTTTAATGCCGCTAACATTCGCGATACTTTTAAAACAATTTTACAAATGGCCGTGGTATTAACTTACGGCGGTAAATGCCCAGTAGTTAAAATAGCACGTATGGCAGGGCAGTATGCTAAACCACGTTCAGCAGATTTAGAAACGATTGATGGCGTATCATTACCGTCATACCGTGGCGACATTGTTAACAATTTTGAGTTTACCGAACAAGCGCGTATCCCAGATCCACAACGCTTAATGACAGCGTATCATCACAGTGCCGCTACGTTAAACTTACTGCGTGCATTTGCACAAGGTGGCCTTGCTGACTTACACCAAGTAAACCGTTGGAATATGGGCTTTGTTGCGGCCAACCCACAAAAAGAAAAGTATCAACAGCTAGCTGATAAAATTCAAGATGCGCTTGAGTTTATGGAAGTGTGTGGTATTAATTCTACTATTGCACCAAGTTTAAAAGAAACCGATTTATACACCTCTCACGAGGCGCTATTACTAGGCTACGAAGAAGCACTAACTCGCCGTGACCATTTATCTGGCGATTGGTACGATTGTTCTGCGCACTTTGTGTGGATTGGCGAGCGTACGCGTCAGCTAGACCACGCGCATATTGAATTTTTTAAAGGAATTAAAAATCCAATCGGGGTTAAAGTTGGCCCAGGCATGGACCCAGATGATTTAATACGCTTAATTGATGCATTAAACCCAGATAACATTCCAGGTCGATTAACATTAATTACCCGTATGGGCGCAGATATACTCCCTGAAAAACTACCGGCACTGGTACGCAAAGTACAACAAGAAGGCCGTAAAGTAATTTGGAGTTCTGATCCAATGCACGGTAACACCGAAAAGGCGAGTTCAGGATACAAAACACGTAGCTTTGACAATATCATGCGTGAGATCAGCCAGTTTTTTGCAGTGCATAAAGCCGAGGGCAGCTATGCAGGCGGCGTGCATTTAGAAATGACAGGCCAACACGTTACTGAGTGTACTGGCGGTGCGTACGGACTGTCTGACGACGATTTAGCACAGCGCTATAAAACCCAGTGCGACCCACGTTTAAATGCCGATCAAGTATTAGAGTTAGGCTTTTTAGTTGCCGATTTATTAAAAGACGCACGTAAATAAATAAAATGACTACCCTAAATACAAACGCCGCTAATTAAGCGGCGTTTTTTATACTTTTTAGTTAAGTTAACCGCCAAGTAAGTTAGTACTTACGGCGCTCAAGATCGGTATCAGATATAATCTTCGCTGATATTTCTTCAACTGAGTGATGAGTAGAGTTTAAAAATGGAATTCTATTACGCTTATACAGCATTTCTACTTCGCGCACTTCAATACGACATTGACGAATAGAAGCGTATTTAGAATTAGCCATACGCCTGTCTCTAATGGCAGCAAGGCGCTCAGGATCAATAGTTAAGCCAAATAGTTTATGTTTAAAAGGTATTAAGCATTTAGGCAAGCCTTCAGTTTCAAGGTCGTCTTCGGTGATTGGGTAGTTAGCGGCTTTAATACCATATTGTAGTGCTAAATATAAACTCGTTGGGGTTTTACCACTGCGGCTCACACCAATTAAAATAATATCGGCCTCTCCATAGTTTTTAATATTACCGCCATCATCATTCATCAGCGCGTAGTTAACCGCATCAATTCTAAAATCATAGCTTTTTTCATGAATAGAGTGAGTTCGATGAATTTTTGGTACTGGCGCCACATTTAGTTCTTTTTCTATTTTTTCGCTATAGGTTGTCAAAAAGTCATAACACACTGCATTAGCAGAGCTAATAATTTCAGTTAAGTTGTAATTTACAAAGGTAAAAAATATTAAAGGCTTTTCACCGTCTCTTTTAGCCGTTGCATTAATTAACTCTTTAATTTGATGCGCTTTCTCTTCTGTTTCTACAAAGGGAATGGTTTTATGATTAAATTCAACAGGGAACAGTGACAAAGTAGCATGGCCAAAAACCTCAGAAGTAATTGCTGTGCCATCTGAAATATAAAAAGCAGTTCTCATAAATCCTCTTTTTTATTACTTTTAATTTTAAAATTAAGTTTCTCACGGTTTACGTGAGGACTGTTGCCAGTGTAGAATGGGTGTGACCTTTATAAAAGGTTTTCTTTCTTAACTCTCACAGTTATATCGATTGTATTAAGTAAATAGTCAATTATAGCGATAGGAAGCGCTTTATTAGCAACATAAAAATTAACAGGTAGTTGTTCTACATGAAAATTTTTAACTTGTTAATACAATGTCTAACTCGCTAAAATGATTAAATGTTAATTAGTTGGTATTTAGTACTACAATTTGTTTTTTTTGGAGAAAGATCCGTGCAAGAATACGTTCTCTGGTATCAAGAGCTTGGTATGCAAGATGTTCCTCGTGTTGGCGGTAAAAACGCTTCACTTGGCGAAATGATTTCAAACCTAGCAAACGCAGGTGTACAAGTGCCGGGTGGTTTTGCAACTACCGCTGATGCTTTTAATGAGTTTTTAGATCAATCAGGACTCACCGCAAAAATTCACGATATTCTAGATACACTTGATGTTGAAGATGTGAATACACTCGCTAAAGTCGGTGCCGATATCCGCCAATGGATAATCGATACACCATTCCAACCTAATCTAGATAAAGCCATTCGCGAAGCATACAGCCAACTCCACGGCGACACAGCAGCCGATGTTTCATTTGCAGTACGTTCATCAGCTACCGCTGAAGACATGCCAGACGCATCATTCGCAGGCCAGCAAGAAACCTTCCTAAACGTTGTTGGTATCGACTCAGTAATGGTCGCTATTAAACACGTATTTGCTTCATTATTTAACGACCGCGCTATCTCTTACCGTGTTCATCAAGGGTACGATCACCGTGGTGTTGCACTGTCTGCTGGTATACAACGCATGGTTCGTTCAGATAAGTCAGCATCTGGCGTTATGTTTAGTATTGATACCGAGTCTGGTTTTGAAGATGTTGTATTTATCACATCAAGCTACGGGCTAGGAGAAATGGTTGTACAGGGCGCAGTAAACCCTGATGAATTTTATGTTCATAAACCAACATTACTTAAAAACAAACCTTCAGTAGTACGTCGTAACATTGGCTCTAAAGCCATTCAAATGATTTACTCAGAAGACAAAGCACATGGTAAGCAAGTAGACATCGTTGATGTTGCCCCTGAGCTTTCAAATAAATTTTCGATTACAGATGAAGAAGTGCAAGAACTTGCCAAGCAAGCTGTAATCATCGAAAAACATTACGGTCGTCCAATGGACATCGAATGGGCAAAAGACGGTAACGACGGCAAACTATATATAGTTCAAGCTCGTCCAGAAACGGTTCGCTCAAACGAAGATGCCAACGTAATGGAACGTTTTCAATTAAATGGCACCAGCAAGGTTGTTGTTGAAGGCCGTGCAATTGGTCATAAAATTGGTAGCGGTGTTGTTCGTGTTCTTAACTCAATCAAAGAGATGGATCAGGTTCAAGTAGGCGACATTTTAGTTACCGACATGACTGACCCAGATTGGGAACCTATCATGAAACGTGCTGCAGCGATTGTTACAAATCGTGGTGGCCGTACTTGTCATGCTGCAATTATTGCACGTGAACTTGGTATTCCAGCCGTTGTTGGCTGTGGTAACGCAACTGATTTAATTACAGCTGGTCAAGAAGTTACCGTATCATGTGCCGAAGGTGATACAGGTTTCATCTACGAGGGTATTTTAGACTTTGAAGTACTTACTTCACGTGTTGACGAAATGCCTGAGTTACCAATGAAAGTAATGATGAACGTAGGTAATCCAGATCGTGCATTCGATTTTGCTCGTTTACCGCATTCAGGTGTTGGCCTAGCCCGTGTTGAATTTATTATCAACCGTATGATTGGCGTTCACCCTAAAGCACTACTTAATTTTGATGCACAAAGTGATGCGTTAAAAGCAGAGATTACCGACATGATGGCCGGTTATGAATCTCCGGTAGAGTTTTATATCTCTAAATTGGTTGAAGGTATTTCTACTCTGGCGTGTGCATTTGCACCAGAGCGTGTAATTGTTCGTATGTCTGATTTTAAATCAAACGAGTACGCAAACTTAGTTGGCGGCCAACAATACGAACCGGAAGAAGAAAACCCTATGATTGGTTTTCGTGGCGCCGCTCGTTATGTGTCAGAAGCTTTCCGTGACTGTTTTGCACTAGAGTGTGAAGCAATTAAACGCGTAAGAAACGGCATGGACATGACTAATATCGAAATCATGATCCCATTCGTACGTACCGTTGAAGAAGGTAAGCGTGTTATTGAACTACTTGAAGAGCATGGCCTTAAACGTGGCGATAATGGTCTAAAAGTAATTATGATGTGTGAACTGCCTTCAAATGCACTATTAGCTGAAGAGTTTTTAGAGCATTTTGATGGTTTTTCTATCGGTTCAAACGACTTAACTCAGCTAACGCTTGGCTTAGACCGTGACTCAGGTTTAATCGCACATTTATTTGATGAACGCGACCCTGCAATCAAAAAGCTACTTTCTATGGCAATTAAAACAGCTAAAGAAAAAGGCAAGTATGTAGGTATTTGTGGTCAAGGTCCTTCTGATCATGAAGATTTTGCAGCATGGTTAGTAGAGCAGGGCATCGACTCTGTTTCATTAAACCCAGATACAGTACTAGAAACATGGTTATACTTAGCTGAAAAACTAGCTAAATAATTACTTTGTTTAATAAAAATGCCAGCTTTTGCTGGCATTTTTGTTTGTGTAATTTAATACAAAGTTTTAACGAGCTAATTTTTTATCTAAATATCGGCACGATTTAGTTAACGCTTTTTGACAAAGTCTCAAATAATGCCTTGCTTTTGGGTAGTCAAAAGAAAAACACAATAACCCCGCCATAAAAAATATTAACGATGGTCCAGGTACAATCGCAAAAAATAAACCCAGTAACATGCACAATACACCGGCTAAAAGTAATAGTATTTTTTTCATAGTTAAAGCCCCCTAGTAACTGTTAACTTGAGTATAATTGCAGTGCGAATAAAATCGATTAAAAGAGTGTTACAAACTGTAAAATCTTCAATTTCTATTACCCCGCAGCATGATATAATTAATCAAATGCCTTAAAATATCGCCGTCATGATAGCAACTATTACACAGCAAGATGCCGCGACAGAAGTTGTCGCAAATTACTTAAGTACCATTAAAAATCAAGGGTTTACTGGAGACACTGACGCAAGTTATGCAACCCGCATAACAGCTTCAACCGATAACAGTATTTACCAAGAGCTACCGCAAGGTGTTATCTTTCCTAAAACCGAAAAAGATATTCAACTTGCGTTGCAAACAGCATCTCGCGCCCCCTTTTTATCGTTAACATTTGGTCCGCGCGGCGGCGGCACTGGGACTAACGGGCAATCATTAACCCCTGGTATTATTGTCGATTTATCACGATACATGCGTGAAATACTCGAAATAAACACGCAAGAAGGCTGGGTGCGTGTACAAACTGGGGTAATAAAAGATCAGCTTAATGACTTTTTAAAACCTTATGGGTTTTTCTTTTCACCCGACTTATCTACCAGTAATAGAGCAACCATTGGCGGTATGATCAGCACTGATGCTTCGGGTCAAGGCTCGCTAGTTTACGGTAAAACGAGTGACCATGTTTTAGGGCTAACAACTTATTTGGTCGATGGCACACCTATGTGTACTGCAGCTATTGATACAGAGAAAGCAAAGGTAATCGCAGAGCAAGACACATTAGTTGGTCATTTATACAAAACCGTTTTAGATATTGCACTAAATGAGCGCGAAGCGGTATTAGCTAAATTCCCTAGATTAAACCGCTTTTTAACCGGATATGACCTAGAGCATGTGCTAAGTGATGACTTACAAACTTTTGATATGAGCCGTTTAATTACCGGCTCTGAAGGATCATTAGGTATAGTTACCGAGGCTAAATTAAAGCTAACCCCCATTGCTGAATTTAAAACTTTAATTAATATTAAGTATGATAGTTTTGATTCTGCACTACGTCATTCACCATTTTTGGTAGCTGCGAGAGCAACCTCAGTTGAAACTGTCGATAGCAAAGTTTTAAACTTAGCACGCCAAGATATTATTTGGCATTCAGTATCGGACTTAATAACCGATATTCCTAATAAAGATATGCAAGGGCTCAACATGGTTGAGTTTAATGCTGTATCACCAGAGGATATAAAAGACAAAGTAGACACTTTGTGCAAACTATTAGATCAGTGCGTGGCACAGCAAACTAATGGTGTTATTGGTTACCAGCTAACCAGTAATAAAAGTGATATTTTAAAAATTTACGCCATGCGTAAAAAGTCAGTCGGGCTTTTAGGTAATGTAAAAGGCAGCCAAAAACCACTCGCCTTTGCAGAAGACACCGCGGTACCACCTGAAAACTTAGCTGATTATATAGTAGAGTTTAGAGCATTACTCGACAGCCATAATTTACAATATGGAATGTTTGGCCATGTTGACGCTGGAGTTTTACATGTTAGGCCCGCGCTCGATATGTGTGACCCAGAACAAGAAAAACTGTTGCGTGTTATTTCAGATGAAGTGGTAAAACTCACCGCTAAATACGGTGGTTTAATGTGGGGCGAACACGGTAAAGGGTATCGTAGCGAATATGGCCCAGCGTTTTTTGGCGAACACTTATTTACTCAGTTACGTAAAATAAAAACTGCATTTGATCCAAACAACCGAATAAACCCAGGTAAAATATGCACACCTATCGATAGTGAAGACTCACTAGTTAGTGTTGATGGACAAAAACGTTCATGGTTCGATAAACAAATATCTATTGATGTAAAAACAAGTTTTAATAATGCCATGACTTGTAACGGTAACGGAATATGCTTTAACTACGATGAAAACTCACCAATGTGTCCGTCGTATAAAGTAACCGGCGATCGCCGACATTCACCTAAAGGCCGCGCAAGTTTAATGCGCGAATGGTTGCGCCTGCAAGAAGCAAAAAATGTAGATTTACTTGAGGTCGAAAAGCAACTTAATAAAGGCGAAGTAATTACCTGGTGGGAACGTTTTGTTCACAGCCGTGAAAAAAACAAAGGCATTTACGACTTTTCTCACGAAGTTAAAGCTTCGATGGACGAGTGCTTAGCCTGTAAAGCATGTACTACTGCTTGCCCAATTAAAGTAGATGTACCTACTTTTCGTTCGCGTTTTTTAAATTATTATCATAGTTACTACGCACGTCCACTCAAAGATTACCTAGTGGGTAATATAGAAGTTAGTGCGCCATTAATGGCTAAATTTGCACGTATTATTAATCCTATAGTAAGTACAGACCTAGTTAGTAACATAATTAAAAAAACCGTGGGTTATGTAAATACACCACAATTAAGTATTCCCGCACTAACTAGTCGAGTAAACAAAGCTCATACTTTTAATTTTGAATTACTAAATAAATTAAGTGCTGAGCAACAAAACGAATATGTATTAATAGTACAAGACCCATTCACTAGTTTTTATGAAGCAGAATTAGTAGAGAGTTTTATTACGCTTATTACTCAGCTCGGCAAAAAGCCAATGTTATTACCTTTTAAACCCAATGGAAAACCACAACATGTAAAAGGGTTTTTGCATGAGTTTAAAGTAACAGCAAAAAACGCCGCGGAGTTTTTAAATAAACTTAACGATATTAATGCGCCACTGGTTGGTTTAGATGCTTCATTAGTTATGTGTTACCGCGATGAGTACAATACAATTTTAGAAAATAATCGTGGTGATTTCCATGTGCAACTTGCTCACGAGTGGTTACAAACTCAGTCGTTTACGCAATTAAAA
>NZ_JACJDO010000034.1:0-46932 GCF_014163535.1 Pseudoalteromonas sp. SR45-4 | reverse complement strand
CTAGGGGCAACTAGTTTCCCTTTACCTGGTAAGGCGATGTCCATTTTAGAGGCTATATCCCAAACAGATTCATGACGAAATAAACTCATACCAATCACAGACCAAACGACAGCATCGAGTGGTAAACGACGTTTACGAACGGTGGCGACACCCGATTTTTCAAAAGCTTGGTTAAGTAATTCGGGATCTAATATGCCAGATAAGTTATCAAGCGCTGTAAATTCCTCGGCAGATGAGAAAGTGGTCGAAAGAGCTGTTTGAATATCCATAAAAAATCCGTAATTAGCGAAACTAATTACGGATTATTCACGATCATTTAGATCGGTCAACAGATCAATTAACCTTAACTGATCGGCATTAGCTAAAAGGCCCTCTTTTCATTTAATTAGATAAACCTACAATTAAAGGTTTACTTGATCTTTAAGACCTTTACCTGCTTTAAAGCTTGGGATAGTTGCCGCTGCGATTTGGATCTCAGCACCCGTTTGTGGGTTACGGCCAGTACGTGCTGCACGTTCTTTAACTGAAAAAGTACCAAAACCAACTAACGCTACTGAATCACCTTCTTTTAAAGAAGAAGTTACAGCGCCAGTAAACGCGTCAAGAGCGCGTGTAGCAGCGGCTTTAGAGATTTCTGCATCAGTAGCAATTTTTTCAACTAATTGAGCTTTATTCATTATTTGATTCCTATTCGTTATTATTTTGCCTTCGCAAAACCTATCTTTATGCATTTTTGAAGAGTTAGCAACAGCAAATTGCATTTTTTGCTTAAAATCTTATAAAATGCGTAAAATTAAAATAATTATCGGTAAAATACAGCGTGTTGAGTTAACAAAGACTTAATTTAAGTGCAATTTTAACGCAAGTTAAACCACAAAGTCATAAGCTATATTTTTTCGATAACCAAGGTAACTTCCCCAACTTCGATACCAAATTTAACAATAGACGTACGGTTTATCAAGCGAGTTTGTGTTACCAAGTACATCCAATCATCAAAGTTTACCGTTAAAGTGCTGCCATCGTACGGCAGTTCAACAGCGTAATTCCAATGAAATACACTGCCATCACTTTTCCCTTTAGCTGTACCTAAAACATCATCTGCAGTGCCGGTTAAACTCTTGTCATCATTGAGTGTTACTTTCCAAATACGTTTTTGAGTTTCACCATCGTCATAAATAAAATCTTCTTCTATAACGCCTTGGTTGCCCTCCCAGCTTGCATGCATGTCAACCACGAGCTTGCGGGTTAATTCACCTTTATAGTCTTGTACAACGCCATAGGCTTTTAAATTTCCGCTAAAAAACGTTTTAAAGTCAAATTCTGGAGAGGTGTTATTGTAATGTTCGACATTGGGGGCAGAGCAACTTACCAATAACAGCGCACATATAGCGGCAAAGGTTACTTTTGCATAATTTAAAATCGTCATATTAATTTCCTAATAATTGCTTTCGAAGTGCGGGCTCAGAGGTATTTTCGCTCAGCCAAATCGCCAAAAAGTCAGCGGCAAAGCCAGGCTCATTAATTTCACCAATGTGTTTATCATTATGATAAAAAACACTAAGCCCTTGCTTGTCTGTTACGAGCGTTAACGACTCGCCTTTTTTTATATTTGGCCACATCGCTAATAATTTATCGCTATATTGCGTTGTTAGCTGTTTTTTACCTAAATGTTGCCACTGCTCGTTGGTCGCTTTTACTATGTCTTTAGCAGCAAAGTCACGCAAATAAGTCAGCTTAAATTTAATCGGATTATCGCCTAGCTTATACTCTCCTGTTGTAGTAAATAATGTAGCGTCGTATACATCCCAAAATAAATACTCCATCCGCGCATCCCCTACCTTCGTTAAGCTAATTTGTGCCACAGCAACACAACTCGTTGTGAGTAAACAAATACACAGTACTTTAAATATAGCGTTCATGGTAAATCCCTTCAGGTAAGTGAATAATCATACGGGAGCGGCAAGGGCGAGGATCAGCGAGTAATAAGTAATTTAAGTTTTAAATTTGCTAAAATAATTAAAGTAAATACAGCAGCCCAAAGAGCACCGTATACCAGCCAAAACTCCAATAGTGGCAGGCCTAAATTTAGCACTTCAAAGCGCGCGCCGGCCCAGTAACTTGCAGGGGAAAACACAAGGCAAATAATAAATACTTGCCAAAGTTTTAGTGAGATTAAAAAGCGCATTGAGGTGTTTATGCTAAGCAGTAATGCAAACCACAATAAGGCAAGCCAAACAGGAAATGGGGATACTTTAAACTCTAATAAGCCACTTTTAACGGCAATAAACTCGCTCAATAAAGCCAAGGGCAAAGCCACTAAAACCAGTAATGCGTCGTGCTTCTTTTGTTTTGATAAATAAAACATCAACGCAATAATAGCGCTACTAAACACAACAGAGCTTGATTCAAGCAGTAAGGATAAAAACCACACTGCTTGAAATAACACAAAATTAATAACCGAGTGCAATTTCATCATCAGTACTGATAAAACGTGGTTTACGCGCCATTAAATGCACGGTACTAGTTGCACGTGCTCTAAATGCACCTTCGCAGTAAGCAAAGTAAAATAACCACAAACGATAAAAGCGCTCATCAAATTTAGAGCTGTCTAAGTCTGGCCAGCTTTGTATAAAGCGCGTACGCCAATCGGCAAGTGTACGTGCATAATGGGCACCAATATCGTTTACGGTATGAATAACCATATCGGTATTATTTTTAATTTGTTCACTCATTTCATTTAACGATGGCAAACAACCACCAGGAAAAATATATTGCTGAATAAAATCTGAATTTTTTAAATAATGTTTATAACGCTGATCACCAATAGTAATCGCCTGAATAAGCATAGCGCCATCATCTTTTAATAACGCACTACATTGAGTAAAAAAACTTGGTAGGTAATCGTGCCCTACCGCTTCAATCATCTCAATTGAAACCAGTTTATCGTATTGCCCTTTAAGTGAACGGTAGTCTAATTTAAGCAAAGTTATTTTATGTTCAAGCCCAAGTTGCTTCACTTTTTGTTCAACATAGTCGTGCTGCTCATCAGATATAGTCGTGGTAGTAACATAGCAGTCGTAATGAGTAGCTGCATAAATTGCGAATGCCCCCCATCCGGTGCCTATCTCTATTACCGAGTCGCCTTTTTGTAGTTCAACTTGTTCACAAATTCGTTGTAACTTATATTGTTGAGCTTGCTCTAAGGATGCTTCTTTTTCGGGATAGACTGCACACGAATAGAGCATTTCTTTGCTTAAAAACGATTCGTATAAATCATTCCCTAAATCATAATGAGCAATAATATTTTTTTTCGAACCCGATTCTGAGTTTTTGTTTTTTAAGTGATTTAAGCGATTGACGATATTACTGAAAAAAGAAAATTTTTTTTCAAAAGCATCTAATTGATTTTGATTAATCGCAAATATTTCGATCAGCTGAGTTAAGTTATCGCAAGACCATTGTCCTAAAATATAAGACTCGCCTGCGCCCACACTACCCGACAAACAAAATGCTTTGTACATTGCTTTATTATTAACAGTAATCGTTACTTTTGCAGCTGACGATAAATCGCCAAAAGTACTGCGTTCGTTATTATCAACTAACGTTATGTGCCCTGTTTGAATCGATGAAAAGGCTTTAAATACTATTTTTTTATATAAATTAGTAAGCCAGCTTCGATTATTTTGACAACGTAAATGCGTCGCTTTTTCCATAAAATCACCTATATTATTACTCTTAAACAACATAACAACTTGCTTTATGGCTTACCTGAGTGGCCTAAAAAAGGCACTCTTTTAATAAACAACTTTAATGCTTGATAATAAATACCCTTAAAAATTGACCAAGTCATCGCCGGAAAACGTTTAAGCAACCTACTTACTTGTTGCTCAGTTAATTCGTGGCGTTTTAACCTTAGTGTAGCGTCGAATAATACCTGCTCGTCGCGTATATTTTTAATCTGTATTAATGCTTTATCCTGCGTTTGTCGAATATGCCAGTGGTAGTTCATGTCCAAGTCCATAAAAGGTGATACGGAAAAGGTTTTCTTAAAGTTCACTTTTTTTTCTAACGGAACTAAATAATAGTGGCGTTCATTCCAAGGTGTGTTGCTAACCTCTGCGATCATGTAACTAAATTTTGTATCGTTATCGCCAAAAAAATAAAAATTTACTGGGCTAAAGTAAATACCTAAACAGCGTAATTGCCCCAGCATATAAACATGGCTAAAGGTTTTTTTAACACCTAGCTTTGCAAGGTGTTTGCGCGCGCGCTCTACTAACGAAAAGGTATTTAATTGCGGGTCTTTATTTAGATAGTCTGCTTGGTTAAATTTAAGAGCTTTAAAACCTGAACTGCCCAATTGGCTATGCACACCGTTTAATTGCTGTGGGTTATTTAAATCAACCCACATCATGTACAAAGGGTAACTAAAGCTATGGCTTTTAACCGCAAAACGGCGATGTTTTACATCGCCTAAATATACAGCGCTAGTCAAATTCAACCCCAAGCTGTTTGGCAACGTCTACGCCACTATGCACCCCATCTTCGTGAAAACCGTTATACCAATACGCACCACAAAAATAGCTATTATTTTTCCCGTCAATGCTATGC
Source organism: Pseudoalteromonas sp. SR45-4 (assembly GCF_014163535.1). Classification (NCBI taxonomy): domain Bacteria; kingdom Pseudomonadati; phylum Pseudomonadota; class Gammaproteobacteria; order Alteromonadales; family Pseudoalteromonadaceae; genus Pseudoalteromonas; species Pseudoalteromonas sp. SR45-4. The sequence continues at coordinate 42,321 of NZ_JACJDO010000034.1, read as the reverse complement.
TTTTGTTGCTGCGCAGCTATCGATTCTTGGTTAAATACTGGGTGATGGTAAGTAAATTCACGTAATATCTTACTCTTTTCTATTCCTTGTAGATGGTTCAATGTTACACAAAACTGCGTATCTGACTGTAACCCTTGAAGTATATTCATTTGATACGTAACAACAGCCGCTTTATCGGTATTATTATTGAGTAAATAATTCCAACTAGCCCAGGCTGCTTTTCTGTCGGGTAATAAATTAGTATCGGTATGAAGCACCACTGAATTTTCGGTATAAGGAATAGCGCCCAACACTGACTTTTCTTGCTCGCTGGCATCGCCCAATAACGCTAACGCCTGATTTGAATGACAAGCAAATATCACTTTATCAAACTCGCTTTGCTCACCATTAGCAAACACAATGGTTACTTTATCGGCAGCTCTAGTTACTGATTTAATATCTGTATTGAGTTTAATTTTGTCGGCAAAGCCTCTAATTAGCGGGTTAATATATTGACGAGAACCACCGGGTATTACATACCATTGCGGCCTGTTTACTACATCTAATAAGCCATGATTAAAAAAGAATTTAACAAAAAATTCAACGCCTACATTTTGCATTTCTTTAATGCTGGTAGACCAAATAGCAGCGCCCATAGGTAAAATATAATGATATTTAAAAAAGTCGTTAAAATTATGCTCACTTAGTAGCTCACCTAATGAGTGATCGGCTTTATAGCTGCCTTGCTCGTGTATTGTTTTACATAATTTATTAAACCTAACTATGTCGTACAGTAAACGCCAAAACTTTGGTCTAAAAATATTACGACGCTGTGCAAATAAACTCGTAAAGGTATGGCCGTTGTATTCAAAACCTGTTGCATCGTTATGCACACTAAAACTCATTTCTGTTTCTTGCTTATCAACGCCAATACGCGCTAATAACTTTTCAAAATAAGGGTAGGTTCTGTTATTAAATACAATAAAACCAGTATCAATAGCGTGTTCAATACCATCAACTTGCACATCAACCGTAGCCGTGTGGCCACCAATGTAATTGTTTTTTTCAAATAGCGTTACATCATAGTGCTTATGCAATAAATGCCCACAGGTTAAACCTGAAACGCCAGTGCCAATTATAGCTATTTTTTTCAACGCGCTAGTCCTTTTGCAATTTTGAGCCACAGCGGCAATGGTAATATGCGCAGTGCTTTTAATATTAGTGTAAAACGATACGGAAAATGCACTTCTTTACGACGCTTGTGTATGCCTTTTATCATGTAGTCTGCCGCTTTTTGCGCTGTAACGGCCATAGGCATAGGAAAGTCATTTTTATTAGTTAGAGGGGTTTTAACAAAACCAGGATGCACTAAGGTTACATCAACGTCATTTAAATCAATTGCTAAGCTTTTAGCCAAGTAGCTTACACCCGCTTTAGAAGCGCCATACGCCTCTGAGCGAGGTAGTGCTAAGTAGGTTACACTTGAGCTGACTAAGACCAGCTGGCCACCACTATTTATTTTAGGTAATAAAGCTTCTAAGCAATACCCCATAGCCAGTAAATTAACGCTAATGACCCGCTCAAATAAGGCGCTGTCAAAATTTCGTGCATCGTCAACGTATTCGCAGTTACCAGCATTGAGTATGACCCGATCAAAATGAGCAAAGCCAATGGTAGCCGACTTTATTTGTTGTAAATTTGTGGCATCAAATTGGCAGGTTTGAATGTTGTTATGCTTAGCAAGCTCAGCTAACTTTTCGCTGTTACGACCGCAAGCAATAACAGTATCGCCTTGCTCGGCATATTTTATTGCTAATTGTTCGCCAATACCTGAGGTAGCACCGGTAATAAGTGTGATCATAATTAGCCCGCCCTTTTATCTATTAGTTTAATAACACTGCCTAATAAAGGAATATGCTTATACAGTAGCTCGCCTACGTTAAAATAGTCGCGGTGCTCAATTATTTTGTCACCGTTAAATGTAAGCTTACTGTGCCCCTGCACAGTAATTGTGTTTCCTGAGGCTAATTTAGGATGCACATAATGCATACTCCAATACACAAAGGCGTTATTGGCAACACTAAATGAGTCGGTTATATCAAACTGGCAATGCGTAACATTGCTATACAAATTAGCAAAGTATTTGCGCAGCTCAACAATGCCATTAATGTTGTGCATTGGGTCGGTAAATTGTATATCGTCGCAGTAAATTTCACTTAATAAATCAAGGTTACTATTATTAAGTTTTTGATATATATCTACAAACTTATCTACTGGTAACTGGTTATCCATATCATACCTTAAATGCTGCTAGGGCACGCTCTCGCGCCGCTTTATGATCAACAATTGCTGGCCAATAACACGAATCACTTTGCCCCAATGAGGCTAAATAACTATGTGGAAAGTGAATGTGTTTATCTGGCACGTTTTCAAGCTCTGGTATGTATTTACGAATAAATTCGCCGTTTGGATCAAAGCGTTCACTTTGTCTTATAGGATTAAAAACTCTAAAGTAAGGCTGTGCATCACACCCGGTACTGGCCGCCCACTGCCAACCACCATTATTAGAGGCCAAATCGCCATCTATGAGGTGTTGCATAAAAAAACGCTCGCCTTTGCGCCAATCTATAAGTAGGTGTTTAGTTAAAAAGCTAGCAACCACCATGCGTAAACGGTTATGCATCCACCCGGTTTGCAAGAGTTGCCTCATCGCAGCGTCAACAAGCGGGTAACCTGTGCGGCCTTCGCACCATGCTTTAAATTCGTCATCGCTGCTACGCCAAACTACCGCGTTATACTTTTCGTTAAAATTATCGCCACGCGAAAGCTTTGGAAATTGCGCAATTAAATGTCGATAAAATTCACGCCAAATAAGCTCATTAACCCAAGTAAAGGTTTTGCTTTTTGAAGTGCTTAAAATATCCGGGTAGCGCTGCTGTATATTTATTAATAATTGCTTAGTACTAATAATACCTAGCGCTAAATAAGGGCTAAGGCCTGAGGTGCCTTTAATACTGGGAATATCACGGTGATCGTCGTAACTTGTTAGTTTATCGCAAATAAAGTTATCGACCACAGTGGCCAATGTTTTATCATCAACGGGCCATTTTTCAGAGCTGCTATCGCCTTTGAGTAAATTTGTTTCGTTTTTGCTTAACTGCGCACCGCCGCTAACGTGCTCTACAGGCCACTGCGGCAAAGAAAAATGCACCTCAATGTACTGTTTTAACCAAGCGCGCTTAAATGGCGTAAATACTTTGTACATTTCGTTGCTTTGGTTTTTAACGCTGCCTACCGGGGCAATTAAATCGCCTTCGTACAAGGTAAACGTAATAGAAAGCTCATCGCACTTTGCTAAAATGGCTTTATCGCGGTTTACTTCGTTTAGCTCATACTCGGTATTAGCAATTACATGCTGAACATTATTAGCCTTACAAAAATCAATGAGTTGAGTTTCGCAATCAGTAAAGTATGGTGCGTCAATAATGTGTAAGGTAATACCGTGATCAGCAAGTTGCTGGTGCAGATAAGTAATGCGACGTTTAAGTAAGTCAATTTGTATTGGCGCGGCTTGATGCAGCTGCCATTGTTTTTCGCAGATAAAAAAAACAGCGTGTTTAGCGCCATTATTAAGCGCTTGAATTAGCGCCTCATTAGAAAAAAGGCGCAAATCGCGCCTAAACCAAAATAGTGTGTTCATTAAATACCGTAGCGTAGTTTTAGCTCATGAGGATAAGGATTAAAAAACACTTGTTTTTCAAGATACTCGTTTGGGTGCACCTTTAAATGATGCTTTAGCAAAGTAAGTGGCACGTAAAGAGGCACTAAACCATCGCTGTATTCATCAATTGCTTCTCGCATTTCTTGTTTTTCGACTGACGATAAATCTTTTTTAAAGTAGCCCTGTAAATGCATTAAGGTATTACAATTATTTTTGCGTGAGGCTGGCTTTTTAAGTCCATTCATCAAACCTAAAATGTACTTATCAGCAAGCTCGGTTACGTCATCACCTAAAAACGTGCCTAACAAATGACCTAGATCGCGGTAAGCTTGGTAATTATGCGCCATTAACAAGTATTTGTATTGCGCATGAAACTGGGTTAAGCGATGAACGTTCAATGGCTGTTGTATTAATTTTTGCCAATTTTTAAACGTATACACTCGCATTACAAAGTTTTCACGCAAGTGCATGTCGTTTAAACGGCCATTTTCTTCGCACGGTAATAATGGATTGTGCTTCATTATTTGCTCTGCAAAAAAACCAACACCTTCTGATGTGTTACCAGTGCCCGCTTCGTTGTATATTTTAATGCGCTCCATGCCACAGCTTGGGCTTTTAGCACAAAACACAAAACCGCTTAGCTCTTTCGCTTGTTCGGTTGCTACTTTAATACCGTAAGCAGTAAGTTGTGGGCCAACGTCGCCAGAACCATCAGGGCGACACACTTTAATAGTATCGCCTACTCGTACTTGGCGAATAGTAGGCCTTGGAATAGGTAAACCTACCGCAACCTCTGGGCAAAAGCGCGTATATTCAACATGCTTTGCAAACTCATCCATACAAAAGTTTGAGCGTTTATGGCCTGTGTCAAAACGCACTTTTTCGCCTGCTAGGCATGCACTAATGCCTATTTTAATTGTATCAGCTTGCATAATATCCCTAATAAACTGTATATATTAGTAAATTAAATTACCAATTGGGTTAAGTAACTTACTCAGCCCTTTATTAAAATGTAGCGCACTACTGACTACTGTAAAGCATAAACAGCCTTCTTTTGTTACCGGTGTGTGCAGATGGCTGCCATCTTGCCAAATAAAATCACCCGGTACGTAGCTACCCTCTTCGTCGCTAAACTCGCCGTTTAGTAACAAAGTAATCTCAAATCCGGTATGAGTATGCTCTGGTATTTCTCCACCCGCAGCAATGTGCAATAAGCTGGTACGTAATGGGCCATCATCTAGGGCAACGCGCGAGCGGGCTAGTTTGCCAACTTGAGTAAATTTGCTGTGCGAAATACGTGTTAAAGCACGCGGCAGTTGATAATTTTGCTGGTTTATTTCAACAGCAATTGGTTCAACTTCGTATACTTCATCAATACTGGTATCGCTGGTTATTAAGTCAAATAAGCTTGAGCTTTCTTGCTCAAAATAACCACTAGTATCATCCTTAGCCTCTGAAAGTAATGCATCGTTAAACACTTCAGCTGCATTATCAGCTTCAAGCTTTGTTACTTTTTCTTGGCATACTGGGCACATATCTACGTGTATAGACACAGCTAAACTTAATGATGCGCTAAGTGATGCACTGCAATATTGTGTCAGTAAAGTATCACTCGGGTGATGTTTAATCATGCTGATCTCCCATTTCATTACGTAATTTTTGCAAGGCTAAACGTAACCGTGATTTTACCGTGCCTACTGGAATATTAAGTTGTTGTGCAAGTTGTTCTTGCGACATATCTTGAAAATAAACACCTCTTACTACTTCCCGCTGAGCTACTGGTAGCTTTTCAAGGTAGCGTTTAATTTGTTTATCTTCTAAATGATCTGTGTATTCGTGATGCGTATTTTGCGATTCGTTCAATAACGGCCAAATATCTTCGCTGATGTTTTCTTCTTTATTGCTTTTCATTTTGCGCAGCATATCAAACGAAGCATTTCGCATTACCGTGTAAACCCAAGTAGTCGCAGCCCCTTTGTCACTATTGTACAAATGTGCTTTACGCCAAACCGATGTTAGTGTTTCTTGCACTAACTCCATTGCTTGAGCTTCAATACCAAATTGCTTGATACCAAAACGTTTAATTTTTGGCGAAAAATATTCAAATAAATAAGCAAATGCTTTTTTATCGCGGCTTTGTGCAACATCAATTAATGCTTGCATCAATTCCTTACTTGGCGTTTCTGGCATGGCAGTGTACTTACCTGTATTAGGTTCACAACGTAATGATTGTTGTTGACTTACCATAGTAATTTATCCCGTTATTGCTTTAGTACATGTAAATACGGGCAATAATTAAATAAGGATCAAATTAAATTAGGCAAATTCGTTATTAATCACAGTATGGAGGAAACTTAGTAAGTTATCAAAGTTAGTTTCAAACGCAAGTTGCTGTTTTTTCTCAATAGATATAGGTAACAGCTCAAGCCATCGTGCAGCAACCCAAGTAAGCTTGTCAAAATAGGTTTGTTTATATAACGAACTAAGCTCTGGGTTATTAGTGAACACTTCACGCAGCGTATCTTGTAGGCGTTTATGCTCGCCAATATTATTGTTTGCCTCTGTGTACCAATAAGGCGTATTACAGTTCGACATTAAACCGTAGCGCAGTTCTTGCTCGTCTTGAAACACATCGTTTATTTGCACACTTTGAGTAGCACATACATCTATAAGTAGCATGCCATTATCATCTTGATCAAAGTCAATAATGTTCATTAGGCAACCTTGGGCGCTGATATTAAATGGCGTGTCGTGCTCAAAACTACAAAGCACAAATCCAATGTTTTCTTTTAATGCGCTTTTAACCATATTTAAATAGCGAGGTTCAAATATGCGCAAACGCGTATAACCGTCAGGGAGGATAAATAAGGGTAATGGAAAAATCGCACGTTTCATAAAGTCTACTTGTTTAAAACATTCTGCCTTCATTTACGTGCGCTTTAACTAAGTCGATCAGCTTTTATTAAACCAATGTTAAATATTAAACCACGCTCCCATACTTTTAAGTAATTGCACCGAATAATAAGCGCTGATCATACTTACAACAGGCGCCAGCATTAAAGCAAATAATCCAAATTCACTGCTCATAGGGTTATTCCTTATAATTGACGTATATTATTGCACTGGTTTAACGGTATTTTCGGTTTTAATTTCAGCTTGAGTATCGGTAATTAATGGCTCACTTAACCAGCTATTAAGCATAGTTTCGGTATTAAAAGTAAGCGTGTCTTTTATTGAGTTTTCAAGCTCTATGGTGGTTTGCGATATATAGCTGGTAATTGTTTGTGTGAGCATATCAGTTACATCAAGGTCAACTTCGGTTGCGTTTGCTTGCAACGAACCTAATACTAATAAACTTGCCATAGCGATTTTAATTGAATGTTTCATAATGGATTTCCTTGTTTGTGTATTGTTTCGACTCAATTACATACTCAAGGGATGTGCCACACTAAATTTAAATTGTAACCAATTGTTTATAAAGCAGATTTAAATATTAGTAGCAGAAAATGAAATTCAGCGTTGGTTAATATAACTAATTAATTTAACTTTTCAGCTAAATTTTAGTTAATATAACACGCTTTATTTATGCGCCAATACCGCTGTTTATTTAACCGCCTTTCTACCTAACCTGTAAGCATCTACTATGCTCAAAAACCAAATAACCAACATTAAGTAAATATACTGGTATTGCCCTAATGCTGCACAGTGCGCTGATGGGTGCTTTACTGCAGCCAAAATATCATCAAAGCTAGCACCGCCCCTTGTGTTTACTATGTCATTAGCTATGCATTGCGCCATTGCATACACCTCTTGTAAAGTTAACAGTAGTAAAACCGAAAATACTCCCGCAAAAATAGCGCCTATTAAATGCTTTTTTAACGCAAAGTGCCCAGCACCTGGGTAAATTAAAGCGCTAAGTAATGCTGCTTTAAAGCTTTTTTGCATAATTTTCCTTTAAGTAACAGTTGAGTGTTCAGCCTATTTTGTAGTAAAACATATTGAATTAATAAGCCTTTAAAGCAAGCGAAAGTTTGCCCTTATGTTTGCTTATAATAATTGAAAGATTCAGCGTACACACGTACACTGAAAACAATTAAAAGTGGTAGGATCAGTTATGTCATCGAATGCGCCCTATTCGCGTAAAGAAGAACAGCTCAATGTAATTAGCCATGCAATAGGTGTGTTATTTGCTTTCTGGGTAATGTGGGATCTGTTTAATCAATCAAGTAGCACTAAAGCCTATATAAGTGCAACGGTTTATAGCGCCAGCATCTTTATTTTGTTTTTATCATCTACTTTATATCACGCCAGTGTACAACCTAGGCTCAGGGCATTTTATAAAAAGTGCGACCACTGCGCTATTTATATTCTTATTGCCGGTACTTACACTCCCTTTTTACACCTGTCGTTAACAGGTGTTTGGTCTTGGGCAACCCTCACCTTTATTTGGTCAGTGGCACTTGCTGGCGTAGCGTATAAAGTTTTAGTTCACAATGGTAATAAAAAAGTCTCCCTTGCCACCTACTTACTCATGGGATGGTTTGCACTCGCCATTATTTATCCGCTTTACTTAGTTATTAATGTAAACGCATTATATTGGCTACTCGCCGGCGGCATTTTTTACAGCCTAGGCACAGTATTTTACAGCGCCAAAAACACCCAATTTAGCCACGCCATTTGGCACTTATTTGTTATTGCCGGCTGCGTTTGCCACTATGTGGGCATTAGTCGTTATGTGTATTGAAGGGGAAGCGTCCTCTGATAAAGCCGATAAAATAGTGAATAAGGTTTATTTTATTTATTAAATTGATGCTTAGTTTAGCCAATTATTTAAGCCAATCTATAATGCAAAACGCCTAGATTAATTGATGCTGCCTTTTTTCGTTGGGTTCACTGCGCCTAAACCAACCTACGTAATTTCATATTAAAGCTATTGTTGTGGGGGAGTGTTCAGCAAAAATAAATTTTAAATACGCTACACTGTTTATTAATTCTACCTCTCCTAATTATGGTAAGGAAACCACACCATGGCGTTTGAATACTTTCATTTTATGAGTTTAATTGGGGTGGCCTTTTTTGCTATATCGGGCACTTTATTAGGCCACGAAAAAAACATTGGGGGTTTTGGTGTTGTAGTTGTAGGCTCAGTTACTGCGCTTGGCGGCGGTACATTGCGTGATATATTATTAAATCAGCCGGTGTTTTGGATTGCAGAGCCCGATTATTTATACGCCACCTATGGCGCAATATTTATTGCGGTGGTGTTTATTCGCCATTTACCGCACGTATCTAATTATTACATGCTGCTAGTTGATGTATTAGGCATGGCTATATTTAACATTGTCGGCATTGAAAAGTCGTTAATTGAAGGCACTACCATGATAGTTGCCATTACCATGGGTATGACTACCGGTATATTTGGCGGGCTAATGCGCGATGTAATTTGCAGAGAAATTCCGCTAGTAATGCGCGAAGAGCTGTATTCTACTGCGTGTCTGTCGGGCGGTTTAACTTATGCAGCGTTGTTTTTACTCGGAGTGTCTTATATATGGTGTATTTTAGGCTCCTTGTTTATTACCGTATTTTTACGTTTGGGCGCGCTGCATTGGGGTTGGCAGCCAAACATATTTAGAAAAAGAACAGTTAAAAATAAATAACGCTAAAAATTAACTGTTTTGTGTTTCATTTTAGCGCCAGTTTATACTCGCCTGCCGCTAAAATAAAATCACCATGAAATATAACTAATAACATTATGTAACATGAACTCTGGTTAAGAGGTTTACTTACGTGTTGAGTCATAGTTATATTTAAATTTATTTTTTCTAGCCAGAGGTTTCCAGTGAAAATAAGGCGAATTTACGCGCCAATAGCTGGCCTATTGCAAGCAAATTCAACGTAGTTAGCGCTAAAAATAGCTGCTTGAGATAGATTTATTATCCAAGGTTCAAGTTATGCTGGGTATTTTAATTGTACTGCCTACTTTAACGGGCTTGGGTAGTTGGCAAAATTGCTGCTCTATTACCTTTAAACGCTCTAGCACCTCACTTGGAAATGGAGATACTCGCCTGGTTGCTAAATCAATATGCAAATCTAAGTGCTCGCCCGCAGCGGCGCGATATCCTTTATTGGTGCAATATATTTCATGAAATGTATGAATACGTTTTTCATCAACGTACAACAGCCAAGACACAACCTCAATTTCATCGCCTTTGCACAACTCCCTTTCAAAAATACAATGGCTCTCTACTAATGCTTTGCTGCAGTTATTTGCATAACGGTATCGCTCACCTAAATCCAGATGTTCGGTAAAATCTATATGCGCATCGTAAATAACTAAACCATAATATTTTGTATTCATATGGCCGTTAAAATCAACCCACTGGGTGGGCACTGTGGCTGAATATTTTTTAAATGGGTAGAGCGACATTTCACTTCCTTTTAGGGTAACGATAAGGCTTAAGTTGCTATTGCTGTATTAACCAAACACTGAAAACTGGCTGTGTAATTACATTAAATAGCCGTCCTGTTGGTTGTTATTCGTTAGCGGAAAATTGATTTATATTAAATATTGAGCAGCACCAATTTCAGCATTTAATACTGTAAACCAAGCTAAATCACATAACATCCTCCATTTGTGTTAACATTAATTTCTTATGTGGGCGTTTTTGCTTACATTATTCTTTACTGATGATCGTATCAGCTATTTTTTGCTACTAGTTTTATTAAGCTATTTTATAAAGTTTTTAGTAGCCCTCTAATTATTTACGTGCGTTTTTAACTGCGTAAAATAAATAATAACCGTCACCTTATTACCTCTATTGTAATGACGAGTGACGCGGCGAAGGAGTAAAAATGTTTCAGTTTAGTACCAGCACTATACTGCTGGTTTTATTTGCTTTTTATGGTTTAACCTTTTTATTCACGCTAAGTATTGGCAAAAAACAAGAAAATGCCGATGGCTATATGGTTTCCAACGGATCCGTTGGATTTAGCATGTCTGCAGCGAGTATGACAGCCACATGGATATGGGCAGCATCGTTTTATGCTGCTGCAAGTTCGGGGTACAAATATGGTTTATCGGGGGCAATCCATTACGGTTTTTGGGGCGCACTGATGATTTTATTTATTTACCCCTTTGGTAAGCGCTTTAGAGAGCTTGCGCCAAATGCGCGTACTTTAGCCGAAATTATGCATGCGCGGCATGGCAGTGCTAGCCAAATGATTTTAGCCTCTTCAAACATAGTCGGCAGTATAATTAGTTTAATGGTTAACTTTACTGCAGCCGGTGCGCTAGTAGATATTTTATCACCACTGAACTTTACCGAAGGGGTATTAATTGCAGGCTCTGGCGTGCTTATATACACTTTTTGGTCGGGGTTTCGCTCCTCGGTTTTTACCGATTTTGGCCAGTTAATGGCTATGATGCTCGCCGCTGTGGTTATTATTCCTATGCTATTTTTTGAGCTCGATGGCCCCGACTTATTTACTCAAGGCATGAGTAATTTAACAATAGAACAAGCTGACTTTTTCTCTACTACTGCCATTTTAGAGCAAGGCGCGCCTTTTTTTGTTGCAGTTCTTGCATACGCTATTGGTAATCAAACTATTGCCCAACGCTTATTTGCTGTACGCGAAGACTTAATAAAACCGAGCTTTATTACAGCAACCATAGGTTATGGCTCTATTGTTATAGGCTTAGGTATGCTGGGGTTACTGGCGTTACTAGCCGGCGTGCAACCTATAGACGGTGATTTAAATAACCTCATTCCGCAAATGGCTGCAACCTACCTGTCGCCTATTATGGTGTTAGTATTATTTGTGATGATTATTGGCTCGCTTTCATCCACCGCCGATTCTGACTTGTCAGCCTTATCGGCAATTATAATGACCGACGTATACGGTAAACATTTAAGTAAAAACAATCCTAACCCTAAAAAAATGCTTTGGGTTGGCCGCTTTACCATGGTTGTTGCCACCATGTTAGGCGTTATATTTGCAAGCCTTAAACTCGATATTCTCTCAATGCTAATTTTTGTTGGCGCACTGTGGGGCGCAATTGTGTTTCCGGTTATTTCTAGCTTATATTGGGATAAGGTGACAAATCTGGCGTTTACTACCGCGGTAACCGGCGCGTTTTTACTCTTTATTGTCGCACGCTTTGAGTGGCTGGAATTAACTGGCGCTGTCGCGTTGTTTTTTGAGGTAATAGCAAGCGTAGGCGGCGGTGTTGTTATTGGCTTAATGTGTTTTGGTTTTTTTGGCCGCACTGCGGGGTTAATTTTGGGCGCAATAACAGCCGTAATACTACTGTTTTTTACTTTAGGTTTTTTACGCGACTATATTGTATTGCTAAGCTCACTGACCGCTTACGGTGCCAGCGCTATTATTTGTGTAGTGCTTACCTTAACCAGCAACAAAAGCGCGTTTGATTTTGCTTTAATTAAGCAACGTGTTGTTGAATTTAGTGACAATAAATAAGGAAAAATTATGTCTACAACATTACTTACTATTTATGTATTAATTTGGCCTGTGATTGCCTTTGGTGTATTTGTTATTTTACTTTGCTCACTTATTAAAGATCTTAAAAATGCGAAACAAGAAGGCAAAAACTTAGTGTAAAGCATGCACTTTACACGCAAACTAGGGCAAGCATTTAACTTGCCCTTTTTATTGCGTTAAGCACTTAGTTATAAACACTTTAACGCTAGCACTATTTTAACAGCGCACTCATTGAGCAAGTGGCTAAGTAAACAGCAGGCAGATTAAACTTGTTATATTACTGCCATTGGTACACACGCATATTCACTCGCTCATTTTTAAATGCAATACCTTCTAATAACAGCTTTTGTCGCTGCTCATGATATTTATTACTGCCTATAGGAAACGATATTTTACCTTGGCTGCTTACTACTCTATGCCAAGGTATTGTTGAGTCGTTGGGCATTAGCTTTAATAACCGCCCTACTAAACGCGCATTTTGCGGGTACCCCGCAATAGCGGCTACTTGCCCATAACTTGCAACTTGCCCTTTAGGAATGCTACCAATAACGGTATAAATAAGCGTTTCTTTATCAATTTCCATGTTTTTTCAAATACGCCTGGCTAAGTTGAGTAAACTGCTGCCAAATAGTACGTGCTACTGGCCCATGATGGCTAGAGTGCTGCCTAAAAACGCGAATTTGCGTGCTAAATTCATGCTCGCGATCAGTTATGCTGACTTTTTGTAATAATCCCGATTTAATTTCTTCAGCGCAATGCTCTAAGCTGATCATAGCCCAACCAGCGCCCGATAATAAAAACGATTTTAAGCTCGATATATCGTCAATTTTCATCATTGCTGGGCCTTTAGAATAAGACAACCTATCACTGTCTATACTCAGGCCGCTTTCAAACATGGCTAAACACGGGTACGACTGCAATTCACTGTAACTAAGTGTGTTGGGTATAATATTTTTTGCGCTAACAATACCAATGTCGAGCTTGCCTATGGGCAAGCTTTCTAAATCGCCGGTAGCATGAAACAAGTCAAACCAAGGGCCTATGCCAAGCTCTGCTTGGCCATTATTAACCTGCTCCAACGAAATAAAACGTTTACCACTGGTTAAACTAAACTCAGTGCTATTAAATACTCTAAAAGTATTACTTATGATCTCATTGTAGCTTTGCACATGGCATATTTGTTCATAACAAATTCTAAATTGCGCCTCATTGCCCAGTGCTAGCTCTTTTGCAAGTTGTGCAAGCTCTTCATTGTTATTGAGCAGTTGTTTAGCTTGGCGATGAAAAATCCGCCCTTTTTCGGTTAATTGTAAACGGTATTGCGAACGGTCGAGTAGCGCAAAGCCTATTTTTGTCTCTAAACTTTTAATTGCTAACGTAAGCGCTGGCTGCGTTTTGTGTAGTTTAAGTGCCGCTGCACTTAAGCTTGCGCTTTGTACAATGGCGTCTAATATTTGTAGCTGATTGAGTTTCATAGCATTGCCAATAACAACATAAGTAAAACTTATTGAGTTTTTAAAATTTAATGAATTTTATTTTATATGTTTGCGGAGTATGCTGCACTGACTTTATTTAGCTTTTAATTTTCATGGAGAAAATATGCACCTCTTACGTCTATGTGTAGTAACGACGACTTTACTTGGTTTAATAGCCTGCTCTGAGCCTGAGCCGCAAGTAAAAGAAGAGCCAATACGCCCGGTAAAGTTATTTAATATTGGTCACGATTCGCAAGTTAACATTCGCAGTTTTCCTGCTGAAGTAGTTGCAAATCAAGGCTCTTACCTTGCATTTAGAGTAAGCGGTGAGCTGGTTGAGTTTCCGGTATTAGCGGGTCAGCATGTAAAAAAAGGACAACTATTAGCTAAGTTAGACCCTGAAGATTTTCAGCTGCAATATAATGAGCGTAAAGCCCGCTATGAGCTGGCTAAATCACAATTAGGGCGTATTGAACAACTTTTCGAAAAGCGCATTACCAGCCAATCAGAGCTTGATCAGGCTATTGCTAACAAGCAAGTTGCCGAATCGGCCTTTAAAATTGCACAAACGAATGTGGAATATAGCCAACTTAGAGCGCCGTTTGCGGGTACTGTTGCAAAAGTATTTGTAAAAAACTTTGAAAGTGTACAAACAAAGCAAAATATATTGCGTTTAGAAACCCGCGATTTAATGGATGTTGAAATTCAAGTACCTGAAAGAATTGTGGCGCGCTTTATTAAAGGAACTCAATACCAACCAACGGTTATTTTTGACGGTTATCACGATAAAAAATACACACTCACACTTAAAGAGTGGGACACCCAAGCAGATCCTGCCACATTAACGTATAAAGTTGTGTTTTCGCTACCAGTACCAGAAGATTTTAACTTACTTGCCGGTATGACTGGCCGCGTACTTATCGATTTAAGTAAAGTAACGCAATCACAAACCGCTTACACTATTTTGCCCAACGAGGCGGTGTTTTCTGATCCGCAGCAATCTATTAGTAACAACGCTTATGTATGGTTATATAACGAGCAAACCGGCCAAATACATAAACAAGCAGTAAAAGTGGGCCAATTACACCGCGATGGCATTGAAGTACTCAGTGGGATTACAGAAGGACAGCAAATTGTTTCCGCCGGTGTACATTCACTAAAAGAAGGCATGCAAGTACGCCCATGGAATAAAGAGCGAGGCCTGTAATTATGAGCTTTGCACAACTATCTATAGAGAAAAAAGTTATTAGTTGGATGTTTACCCTACTGCTACTTATTGGCGGTGGTGTTTCTTATTTTGACTTAGGGCAATTAGAAGACCCTGAATTTACGTTAAAAAAAGCCATGGTTATCACCATGTATCCTGGCGCGTCGCCACAGCAAGTAGAGGAAGAAGTTACCTTTCCTATCGAAAATGCGATTCAGCAATTACCTTACGTTGATTACGTTACCTCTATTTCGTCAAATGGTAAGTCGCAAATTACCGTAGAAATGAAAAGTAACTACCGAAAACAAGAGTTAAGACAAATTTGGGATGAAATGCGGCGTAAAATTAACGACCTCAATCCATCTTTGCCCAGTGGTGTATACGCCAGTAAAATTATTGATGACTTTGCCGATGTTTACGGCGTAATGTATTCCGTAACCGGCGATGGCTATTCGTATGACGAGCTTAAAGACTACGTAGACTACCTTAAACGCGAACTTGTATTGGTTAAAGGCGTAAGTAAAGTAACTATTGCAGGAGAGCAACAAGCGCAAGTAATGGTTGAAATTTCTACGCAAAAACTTGCTCAATTAGGCATAGCGCCCAGTCATATTTATCAATTATTACAATCGCAAAATACGGTTTCTAACGCGGGTAAAATTAGGGTCGGCAGTGAGTCTATTCGCTTGCACCCTACTGGCGAGTTTAAAGATGTAAAAGAGTTAGAAACCCTGCTTATTTCTAAATCGGGTGCCAGCGAGCTAATTTATTTAGGTGATGTAGCTAAGGTATACCGCGAGTACGCCGAAGTGCCCAGCAATATTATTCGTTACAACCAACAGCAAGCATTGTTAATTGGCGTATCGTTTATGTCGGGCGTTAATGTGGTTGATATAGGTAACGACGTTGACGCACACCTTGCGTCATTAGAGTACCAGCGCCCACACGGAATTAAAATTAATGCCGTTTATAATCAACCAAACGAAGTAGAAAAATCGGTAAACGGCTTTATTGTTAGCCTAGTTGAAGCGATTGCCATTGTAATTATAGTGCTATTGCTGTTTATGGGGGTTAAAAGCGGGCTGTTAATTGGTGGTATTTTACTGCTTACCGTTTTAGGTACTTTTATTTTTATGAAGTTATTTGCTATTGATTTGCAAAGAATTTCGTTAGGTGCGCTAATAATCGCACTTGGTATGCTTGTTGATAATGCCATTGTTGTTACCGAAGGCATTTTGATTAACCTCAAACGTGGGCAAACTAAACTAAGAGCCTCTATTAATATTGTTGAACAAACTAAGTGGCCATTACTTGGGGCAACTGTGATTGCTATTACTGCATTTG
Source organism: Pseudoalteromonas sp. SR45-4 (assembly GCF_014163535.1). Taxonomy (NCBI): domain Bacteria; kingdom Pseudomonadati; phylum Pseudomonadota; class Gammaproteobacteria; order Alteromonadales; family Pseudoalteromonadaceae; genus Pseudoalteromonas; species Pseudoalteromonas sp. SR45-4. The sequence continues at coordinate 26,096 of NZ_JACJDO010000034.1, read as the reverse complement.
CGCCGATCGGTTTAAGCTCCGATGCCAGCGGTGAGTTTGCCGGTAGTTTATTTTGGGTATTGCTAATCTCCCTTTTATTAAGCTGGATCACTGCCATTACCCTCACACCATTTTTTGCCAATTTAATGTTTAAAGAAACGCAATTAAACGCTGATGGCGAGCAAGAGTATGACGACCCATATCAAGGTTTTATATTTACCAGTTACGAAGCCAGTTTAAACCTTGCTATGCGCTTTAGAAAAAGTACCTTAGTTTTAATGTTAGTACTGCTGTGCAGTGCTGTTGTTGGTTTTGGCGCTGTAAAACAATCATTTTTTCCGGCATCTAATACGCCAATGTTTTATGTAGATTATTGGCAAGAACAAGGCGCTGATATTCGCTCAACGCTTGAGGGGATTAAAAAGTTAGAAGCGTTTTTACAGCAAAACCCATTGGTTACTGAAATAACCAGTACTGTTGGCCAAGGTGCTCCGCGCTTTATGCTTACTTATGCACCTGAAAAGTCATACCCTGCGTACGGGCAATTGATTATTCGTGTAACTGACCGCGAAGCGGTTGCTACTGTTATGCAAAAAGTACGAGATTTCGCACAGCACAATCCGGTTGCCGCACAGCTTAAAGTTAAACCTATGGAAATAGGCCCTTCAACAGATGCAAAAATAGAAGCGCGTTTTTCTGGCCCAGATCCAGTTGTACTTAGAAAACTATCTGCTCAAGCCAAACATATCATAGCGCAAGATACAGGTTCGCATAATATTCGTGATGATTGGCGGGCACGTACCAAAATGATCCGCCCACAGTTTAACGAACAAAAAGCGCGTCGTTTAGGTATTAGTAAATCAGACCTTGATCAAGTATTGCTTACTAACTTGTCGGGTAAGCAAGTAGGTGTATATCGTGATGGCACCCAATTACTGCCTATTATTGCGCGCTCTCCTGCTAACGAGCGCTTAAACGTAGAAAGTGTACATGACCTACAAATTTTCAGCCCAGTATTGGGGGTGTTTATACCGGTTACTCAAGTTGTTGATGAGTTTGTAGTTGAATGGGAAGACAGCTTGATTATGCGCCGCGATCGTAAGCGCACTATTACCGTTATGGCTGACCATGATGTACTAAGTGACGAAACGCCGGCTAAACTATTTGCACGCATTCGCACCGATATCGAAAACATTGAGCTGCCACGCGGTTACGAAATGCAATGGGGTGGCGAATACGAGTCATCGAGTAAAGCTAAAAAAGCTATCTTTGGCTCATTGCCGATTGGTTACTTAGCTATGTTTGCAATTACAGTATTGCTGTTTAACTCTGTTAAGCAGCCTTTAGTTATTTGGGCTACTGTACCACTGGCAATTATTGGGGTAAGCGCTGGGCTATTGGTCATGAATGCGCCGTTTAGCTTTATGGCATTATTAGGATTACTAAGCTTAAGCGGTATGTTAATAAAAAATGGCATAGTATTAGTGGATCAAATAAATCTTGAGTTATCTGAAGGTAAAGCGCCATACCAGGCGGTATTTGATTCAGGAGTAAGCCGTGTACGCCCTGTTGCTATGGCAGCAATAACCACTATATTGGGGATGATCCCACTATTATTTGATGTGTTTTTTCAATCAATGGCGGTTACTATTATGTTTGGCTTAGGTTTTGCTACCATATTAACTTTAATTGTAGTGCCTGTGCTTTATACCATTATATATAAAATTGAATATCAGCCTCTTAAAACTCAAATTCAAGAGAAAAAATAAACTCTTTTTAAATTAATAAACGCAGCTAAGGCTGCGTTTATTTTATATTGCACTCTAAACCTGCCTTATAAACTGCCTACCCCTAGTAATAAAATACCATTATGATTATACCGTTCAAATAACGTCGTTTTTCTTATATTTTATATACATAAAAACATTTTAAATATCTGGTATTTAGTTTTAATAATGCTAATGTAACCTAGAGGTTAATCACTTTAAGGGCTTGAGAAAATAATGAGACTATCTCTAACTCAATCAGCAGCAAGTATATTGTATTTAGGTTTTATCCAATTTTTTCTTGTTGTTGCATTTTTGGGGGCTTTAGAAAGTGTTGTTGTTACGCAAAGCTTAATGCCGGTTATTTCTCTGCAACTTTCTTTGACTGCGTTAGGCTTAGCTATTTTATTGGCTTTTTTACCTAAGGTTTTACCTACAAAAAAAATTAAATATCTCATACCTATATTACTCATTACCGGCGCTATATTGTTTATTAACTTTGAGCTAAGTTTGTGGCGACACGATAGCAGTAGCTGGTTTTGGGACAGCCATAACCCTTTTATCTCATCTTTTAGTGCTGTAATGGTATTTGTGTTTTTTTTAGCTTTAATTATAAAAATTAAAAACCCAATTACTACCGTTAAAGGTTCTATAACCGCTAAAGTAATTACGTTTTTTGCTATTTTTATTGGCATAACACTTTGGCAAGTTACCGCGGTTAAAACGGTAACTAATGTAGCTGTAGATGCACAAAATAAAATTAAATTTGTTGAAACTATACTCAATAAAAACCTCGAAAGTCATATCACATCACTTACTCGCATAAAAACACGTTTAGAAGCAGTGAATGCCGACGACTTTATAAAAATGGCTAATATAGACTTAAAAATTTATACCCAAGACTTTGAAATTATTAGCAGTATGCTTCTTCTCGATGAAAATTTGAATTATATAAACGGTACAACATACTCTAAGCAATTTACTAATGACGGATTAATTGCAACCAGCCCTATTACTAACTGGTTAAAAGCAGCTGAAAATAAAGTGAGATTTGCGGCTAACTCTGCAACCTTAGATACAGATACGCCCATTATAATGTTCTCAATTCCAATAACGGCAAGCAATGGTAAAAAATACCAAGTACTGGCACTGTTAAATTTAAACTTGTTAATTGAAAACAGATACATAGATTATCTCAGCTCGTTTGATACTTTTATTGAGTTAACACCTAAAATTTATTTCGCAATCGACAAAAACCAAAAAAATGTTCAAGACTTAAATAGCTTATTAAACCGTTATAGCAAGCATTATATAGTTAACGAAATTGTTGTAAGAGAGGTAATTAAGCACAACGTTTATAGCTTTATTAAAGACTATTCAAAGCTTAAAGAAGCGGCACAAATTGAGCAAATGATCATATGGCTTACTTTTGCGTTTATTTATATTTTGATATTAGCCACTGACTCTACTTTTTTGCTCAGACAACAGTCTATTGTGTTACATAAAATGGCTAAATACGACGAGTTAACCGGCCTGCTGCGCCGTGATGCATTAAATGCAGAAATAGAGGCTAAGCAAGTTAACTGTGTCGATGTAAATTGTGCGATGGTGTTTTTTAATTTAGATGGCTTTAGCGCAGTAAACAATAGTTTAGGCCATAAATTAGGTGACATGGTTTTGCAATTAGTCGCTAAAAGGCTTAAGAAAAATGCTGTTGGGGCAGGCGCCATATCGCGTTTTGGCAATGATGAGTTTGTATTGCATTACTGTAATATATCTAAGCAGCAGCTATCGGATGAAATTACACTCGTAATAAAATCGCTAGCCGATATATATAACTTAGGTGAGGTTGATATCCACCTTACTGTGAGTGTTGGCATAGCTATGTCTGATGGAGAGGTCATTAGCCCTGCATTACTACTACAACAAGCTGATATAGCAATGGATAACGCTAAAGCTTTAGGCGGCAATCAATTTTGCTTTTACCATAAGCTTATGGATGAGAGCCATAATTCTATGGTTACAATTAGAAGTGAGCTACAAAAAGCGATTAAAAATGAGGCATTAGAGGTTTATTATCAACCCATTTATAACTTAACTACTCAGTGTATTGTTGCTGTAGAAGCTCTAGTTCGCTGGAAAAATAATGGCAGTTACATTTCTCCTGCTGTTTTTATTCCTATTGCAGAACAAACAGGGCAAATACTACAAGTGGGCGAACAAGTCCTTACTCAAGTACTAAATGATATAAGTACTATAGCTGAATTACAAAATATTTGTGTTGCGGTTAATTTTTCACCGCAACAAATACAACAGCGAAACTTTACCGAAAAGCTGTATAAGTTAACGTCTGAAAAAAACATACAGCCTAAGTTGCTCACCATCGAAGTGACCGAAATGATTATGTCAGAAAAAGGCGCTATTGAAGAAGTGCTTAAGACACTGATGAATAAAGGTTTTAATGTAGCAATTGATGACTTTGGGACGGGTTACTCAAGCTTGTCTTATTTATCGCGTCAGCCGGCAAATATAATAAAAATAGATCGTGAATTTACCATTGGCGCCGAATTAGCTGGGCAAAAAAGAGCATTGCTAGAAGGCATTATTAATATTTGCACGCAGTTAAATAAAACAGTGGTAGTAGAGGGTGTAGAAAGTCCTGAGCTGATCGGTTATTTATCTAAGTTTAACAACATTAGAATACAAGGCTTTTATTACTGTAAACCTATGCCTCTGGATAAACTTATAGAATATATACATAGCAACAAATAGCGATTTTGATAATAAATTATTAAAATCGCAGGTTAATTAAGTTGTTGTACTGTACCTAATATTATATCGCTTTATTTTTTAAGGCTCAATATTCCTTTTGAGTCGGATGATTTATTTGCTTTTATACTTTTAGGTTTACCAACATAAGTGGTTGAGCGCTTTTGATAAGGCGTTTTACTACGCTCTTTTTTACGTTCTTCAGTGCGCTCACCTTGATTAAAACGTTTAGGGTTTTCGCCCTGAAAATCACGTTTTTTATCACTTGTTTTTTGCGGTTTAGCTACAGCTTGCAGGCTTTGTTGCTGTAAAGCGTTTGCTTCATCGTATACTGAATGCTCTTGGGTTTTTCCTGAGTCAGAGATAGAGTTGTTTATAATCGCCATTTCTTGTTCAGTTAAGTGACGCCATTGCCCTACTTTTAAACCTTTAAGCGTCACATTCATAATACGTACGCGTTTGAGTGTGACCACTTCGTAACCTAAATATTCACACATTCTACGTATTTGACGATTTAACCCTTGGGTTAAAATAATAGTAAACTGCTGCGCACCGGTTTGGGTTACTTTACATTTTTTAGTAATGGTATCGAGTATGGGCACACCATTACCCATTTTAGCTACAAACTGACGATTTAATGGTTTATCTACAGTAACTACATATTCTTTTTCGTGATTATTGCCAGCGCGCAAAATTTTATTAACAATGTCGCCTTCGTTAGTTAAAAATATTAGCCCTTCAGATGGGCGATCTAAGCGCCCTATTGGAAAGATTCTATCGGGGTAATTAACTGCTTTAACAATATTACTTTGAATTTTTCGCTCTGTAGTACAGGTAATACCAACGGGTTTGTTATAGGCAATATAAACGCGTTTAGGGATTGCTTTAAGTGTTTTGCCATCTACCAATACAACATCAGTAGATGAAACTTTTACGCCCATTTCCGGGCGAATACCATTAACAGTAACACGACCGTCTTCAATATATTTATCAGCCTCGCGTCGCGAACAAAAGCCAGTATCGCTAATAAATTTATTTAATCGTTTTAAGTCTGTCATGGAAGCAATTCACCTTAATTTTAAAGGCTGCTAGTTTAAACCACCCACAATAATTTTTCGCCCTTAATTTAACCTTTGTAGCCGTTTAAGCAGTGATTTTTGCGTAGGTTAATTTTCGCCATATGTATTCTAAAGGGCCTTGTTGAAAATAACGGCTATAAATGGCGGTAATAATAAGCTGAATAACGATTAGTAAGGTAGCAACTAAACAATAGTCAATACGATTAAAACTGAGCGCCCACTGCTTAAAAAACACTTTAAACAACACAAGTTGCATTAACGTTTGGCTTATATATAAACTAAATGCTAAACGCCCTACTTGTTGAATTAATTTTCCTGTGTTGGCATTGTTACTACACAACTTAACTGCAATGTGAATATAAATAACCGCCATACATAATGCTGCCACACTGTTAATTAATTCTTGCAGCGCATAAAATACACCACTGCTATATTGCTCTGTAGTTAGCCGTAAACTGGTAAATAGTAGCGCACTACTAATTACTAAAATGAGTTGCTTTGCCGATAAGCCGCTAGCAAACACCTGTTGCTTATACAGATATATACCTAATAACATTAGCGCTGTCGTTACCCACATGGTAAGTATAGGCACCATAAACACCATTAAGGCGTTCATAGTTATGTTAGATAACAAGTGATCGCCATATGATTGAAAGTATTGGCTATACAAAGCATTAAACTCTGGCGAGTCACGGTATATTAATGTCTCTGGTACGCTATACATAACTAAAGCGGTTGCCAAACCCGAGAGTAAAATAAACCCATAAGCGTGCTTCAAAAGTTGCTCATTGGTACTGCTTAAGTATCTTATAGCAAGCAACCCCGACACCCCATACAAAAACAGAATATCACCGGCCCAAAGTAAAAAACCATGCAATAAACCAAAAACTAGTAACCAATATAGACGACTTTTAAGTGGTAAAACCAAGTTGTAGCGTTGCCATTGTATGTACAACCCAGCCCCAAACAGTATGCTAAATATGCTCCTAAAACGCCCTTCAACAAATATTAGGTTTAATGTTTGAATCAGGCTATCGCTGCTTGGTGGGGTTGTTAGTGGCGTATAACCGAGCTCAAATACTCCAAAGGTGTATATATTCATAAACACCAAGCCAAGTACGGCAATACCACGAATGAAGTCTAAATTATAATTACGCATTACCTATTCCATTACGTGGTATTTTTATAGCTATCGGCCCAGTTTACCGCTTGCTTATAAATGTTAGGTAGTAATTTGCTATCTATATTTATTAATAAAACGGCTTGCTCTAATGCCCACCAGCTTCCTGATTCGTATGCTTTTACGGTTTCAAGAATATAATGCAAGGTGTTTTTTTCGCCTTGTAATGCTGCTTTAATGTCATCTGGAAATGGTAGTTTATTAACTAATAAACTCATAGGTTGATCTAATATGGCATCGAGTAACGAAAACAGCCCGGTTAAAAAAGCTTCACCTTTTTGCTGTTTACTTATTTGCGCGGCAATTAGTTCACAAAAGCGAGCACGAACTACGCATATTTGCATTAATTCGGCAGGCTTAGACTTAGCGGTATGAGCGGTAACAATCAGACTCACAAACTTTTTTAACCGTTCCTGACCTAAGTATACTAATGCTTGTTTAAGGGATGATATTTGGCTTTGAATTGGAAACACACCACTATTAATTAAACGCAATAGTTTGTATGCCAGCGCAGCATCAAGCTCAAATAACCCAGAAATTACTGTTATATCTGGATTAGGTTTCATAACTTCTGCATAAATTGCAATTACCAACGCATAATTATAGTCAATATCGTTTTGTTTAAGCATGGTTGGCTTTGCAAAAAAATAACCTTGAAAGTAATCAAAGCCCATTTTACAGGCCAGTTCAAACTCCTCGGGCGTTTCTATTTTTTCAGCAAGTATTTTTATTCTTTTATGTTTTTTTAGTCTTTTAACAATCTGGGCAATTTCCGGTAATGGGGTTTGGCGTATATCAAACTTAATCAAATTTACCAGCTTTAAAAAGCGCTCCCACTGTGGAGTGTACACAAAATCATCTAACGCTAATTTATAATTACTATGAAATAAATCACGGCATAACTCATAATTATCGTCTGTGGGTTCTATAGTTTCGAGTAACTCAATTACCACATCTTTACAGGGTAAAAATGCACATAAATCGAGTTTTAACGACTCTGGGCCTATATTAATCAGTGCTTTTTTACCTGATGTAATATGGCGAGTTCCTAAGTTAAGCTGATTTTCCATGATCAACCTTGCGGTTGCTTGACCATCAGATATTCCCGGGAAATAGTTTTTATCACTATCACGAAATAATAGCTCATAAGCAACCACATTCTGGCGACGATTTAGTATTGCTTGCCTTGCAACAAATACGGACACATTACCTACTTCTTAGTTTTTATACAGTACTTAGCTATTAATAGCGTAATCAGCAATAATTGTCACTTTTCTTCGACAAAATCATGTTAATTAACCTATTTGGTTTAAAATATATGCAATTTTAAGCAACTGTTAATAAACGCTACGAGATAAGTCTTTAGTTCTCTTCTACCATCAGCGATAATAACGATATATTAATTAACATTCTGAAATATATTAATTTGATGTTGAAAAAAAGTATTCTACTTTCTATTGCTGCTCTGTTTATTTCTAGTGCCATATACTTAGGCTCTGCTATTTATACCTTGTATAGCAAAAAAATGATTTCTGTTGACCCTAGACTCAAAGAAGTATCTGGTATTGAGTATGATAAGCATAAACGCTTATGGGCTATTAACGACAGCGGCGACGAACCAAAACTTTACCGACTCAATGATGATGGCTCAATTGCTAAAGAAATATTAGTGACTAACGCTGAAAATATAGATTGGGAAGATATGACCCAAAATAAATTTGGTCACTTTTTTTTAGGTGATTTTGGTAATAACACCAATGAGCGCCGCTGGCTTACTATTTATAAAATAGAAAACCCCATTGATATTAAAACCGATACCACCGAAGCTGAAATAATTAAGTTTACCTACCCCGAGTTAGACGGTACACCGGTTGCTCCTGATAACCGCAATTATGACTTAGAGGCGTTTGTAGCATTAGGTAGGCACTTATACTTATTTACCAAAAATCGTACCGAACCCTTTGATGGTATTACAAATGTATATAAAGTGGGTGATCATGCGGCTAATTTTAACGCCGAACTAATCGACTCATTTAAAACCTGCACCACCATGGAAAAGCTCTGCTGGATAACCTCTGCTGCACTGAGCCCTGATCGGAAAAAAATAGTGCTATTAGACTCAACTAGCCTTTGGTTATTTGAGAATTTTAAAAGGGATAAGTTTTTCTCGGGTGATGTATCGCGAATAGACCTAGGCATTGTTACCCAAAAAGAAGCGGTTACTTTTTACGACGACAACACCATAGTATTTACCGATGAAGAATTTAAAGGTATCGGCGGTAATGCCTATGTTATAAAGCTCGACGAAGCCAAGAAGCAAATAATTAGAAAAGCACCTTTAAAACCATAATAACTAATGGTGCTTAATGCATTACTTTAAAGTGCTGAGCTTAGGTAGCTCAGTCAGCAAAATAAATATCAATAAAGCAGGCTCTAGCCTTCTTCTTCTACCAGCGACTCTAGTAGGTCGTGTATTTCTGCTTTAAGCTCTTTATCAGAAATTTTATTAGCGCTGACTTTAGCATCTTGAAGGTTTTTAATTGCAGCCTCTTTTTGGCCTAATTCTAACTGCAAAGTTGCCATAGAAAATGCAACCGACGACATATGATCTTTAGAGTTAATGGCTATCGATTTTTTTAATGCTTTTTCGTAGCCTTCAATTGCTTCTTCTAATTCTTCGGTAAAATCAGCCAGCGTTTCCCATTGTACAGGGTGATCTTTGCTGGTGTTTTCGTTTTCAATACAAATTGCTTTAAGCTGCGCGTAAAGTAACTCGAATTTTTTTGTATCGTTTTTATTTGCAGCCGCCATTAGCTCTTCAGCTAAATCGTGTACTGCTTTGTATACTTTGGTGTTCATCATTGCTAATTACCTTTTGCGGCCACTAAATAGTGGGTAAATTAATCATTCTCTCTTTAATAAACTTATTTTAGCAAATTAAGGAATATAAGCTGCAATGAAGTGCGCTTTATCAAGATTAATACCATTGATTAAGAGAGCTATTTAAATGACGATAAGGTCACTAAATTATTAGTGACAAGTTTAACGCATTTACCCGAGCAAAAGATAAGTAATTAAAATATTACAAACTTACGCAGTCAATAAACTTTTCTGCGACTAAGCTAACCGGTGTTTTTTTATCGTAAAATGCTGCGTTATGCGCCGTTAAAAACTGTGCGCATTTTGCTTTTGATTGATGAAACTTAAGTTTACAAGAGTCAACCGTTTTCCCTAAAACCTGCTGATAAACTGCATCATCACACATTGAAAGTGCAAATTGTGAAGCCCCAGTAATAATCTCATCTATGCTCACCGAGTCTGAGGCAGAATCTGAGCCTAGCTTATAAAATAAATCGCTATATTCTTTAACTTCAATAGTTTTGTTTGTATTAAAAATGGCGGCATGAACACTAAGGTAATAGCCACTCGCTATAATTAGTAAAACAATGGTGCTTATAATAACTTTCACAATTTGTCCTTATTAGATCAGCAAGTTGCTGACTCCTTGGCAGAGCGGCTAATGAAATAAACTACCCAATGTACTGTAAATTGATTGCTATTAATTGAATTAAAAAGGGAGAGTAATATTCAACTTTCCTAAGTTTATTTAAACAGTCCTTGTTTACAAAGTACAAGCTAATAGTATGCACTTTCATGACATTAGAGCTTGTACTCTATGCAATAACTTTATTATAAATTGCTTGCTATATCAATGCGTAATCGCCACCTGTTTACATTTTTATACAACAAACCTAGCGCTTAAATTTGGTTTCTAAGATTACAGATGAAGTAGTGCGTTCTACGCCATCTAGGTTGCCAATATCATCGAGTAAGTGGCTAAGTTGTTCTAAATTTTGTGCTTGCACAACTGCTATTAAGTCAAACTCGCCACTAATAGCATAGAGCTGCGATATAGCATTAATTTGCTTTAACTCTAAGTTAGTTTTAGTCGTCAGTTTTTGCCTTACTTTAATAGACACATGGGCGGCTACCATACTATTTAAAAAGTCATCACCGTAATCAACGCTGTAACCTTTAATTACGCCACTTTCCTCTAGCTTTAACATGCGGCTTTGTACCGTTGAGCGCGATAAATTAAGGTGCCTAGCTAAATCTGAAATACTCGCTCTGGCATTGGTTTTTAAAATAGATAATAGCTTTTCGTCTTGTGGAGTTATCATAATGCACAAACCCTTCGTTAATTTGACTTTTATTCTAATCATTTTTCACAAAATAGCACTGCAAATTTCATTCGCAACCTTCGATAATGACACTTATAACAAAAAACACAGTGTTTACTGAAGAATACAGGCTAAGTTCTTCTTTGTTTTAGCAACACTTTTTAAGTAGCCACATAATTTAGGTGTAAAAATGCAAGTAACTAGAGACTTATTTAACGATGTAATGGTACCAAACTACAATCCTTCAGCAGTTATTCCGGTGCGCGGCGTAGGTTCTCGTGTATGGGATCAAGATAATAACGAGTTTATTGATTTTGCCGGCGGGATCGCGGTTAACTGTTTAGGCCATTGTCATCCGGCTTTAGTTAGTGCACTAAAAGAGCAAGGTGAAAAAATTTGGCACTTATCAAACGTAATGACCAACGAGCCTGCTTTGCGTTTAGCTAAAAAAATGGTTGATGCTACATTTGCTGAGAAAGTGTACTTTGCCAACTCAGGTGCCGAAGCTAATGAAGCAGCGCTAAAATTAGCGCGTCGTTTTGCTCTTGACGTACACGGCGCTGAAAAAACGCAAATTATTGCTTTTAATAAAGGCTTCCACGGTCGTACCTTTTTTACCGTAACGGTTGGTGGTCAAGCAGCTTATTCAGATGGTTTTGGCCCTAAGCCTGCCGATATTGTGCATTGCGATTTTAACGACATTAGCGCGTTTGAAGCGCTTATTAGCGATAAAACCTGTGCGGTAATGATGGAGCCACTACAAGGTGAAGGCGGTATTATTTCACCTACTGACGATTTTGCACATAAAGTACGCGAGCTATGTACTAAGCACAACGCGCTACTTATTTTTGATGAAGTGCAAACGGGTGTAGGCCGTACTGGCGATTTATACGCGTATCAGGGCTTAAACGTAGTACCTGATATTTTAACTACAGCAAAAGCGTTAGGTGGCGGTTTTCCTATTGGTGCCATGATCACCACTACGGCAATCGCAGCGCATTTAAAAGTAGGCACACATGGCTCTACATACGGTGGAAATCCATTAGCCTGCGCCGTAGCCGAAGCAGCTTTTGATACAGTAAATACCCCTGAAGTACTTAGCGGCGTAAAAGAGCGCGAACAGCTGTTTCGTGATGGCTTAAATGCAATTAACGAAAAATATAATGTATTTAGTGAAATTCGCGGTAAAGGTTTATTAATTGGTGCAGCACTAAACGACAAGTTTGCTGGGCGTGCGCGCGACTTTTTAATAGCCAGTGCTAACAATGGTTTAATGAACTTAGTAGCCGGTGCGGATGTTATTCGTTTTACTCCGTCTTTAGTGATTCCGCTAGAAGATATTAAAGAAGGCCTAGAGCGCTTTGATAAAGCCGTAAGCGATGTAGTTAACGGTTAATAATAGTAAACCAGCACGCCTTTGGGCGTGCTATTGGAGCAAGTAATTAATGCAAGTATTACGTCCTATTACAGCCAACGACTTTGATGCGCTTAAGCAAATAGCAATAGAGTCTGGGCATGGGTTTACCTCTTTGCCCGTGGATGACACCCAGCTAAAAGAAAAAATTGACCGCGCTGAAAAAAGCTTTGCTAAAAACATTAATAAACCATTGGACGAGAGCTATTTATTTGTTTTAGAAGACAGTGAAACAGGTAAAGTGATTGGCACAACCGCAATAGAAGCCGCTGTAGGCTTAACTGTGCCGCTATATCATTATCATTTAGGTAAAACAGTGCATCACTCGCCTACACTAAATGTATATAATACAGTTGATATTTTGAGCATGTGTAACGACTACACGGGTTGCTCTGAAATATGCACTTTATTTTTACGTGAAGACAGCCGTACAGGCTTAACTGGACGCTTTTTATCGCGCTCGCGCTTTTTGTTTATGGCGCAGCACAGCGAACGCTTTGCCGATACCGTCATTGCCGAGATGCGCGGTGTAAGCGACGAGCATGGCCACTCACCATTTTGGCAATGGCTACAAGAGCACTTTTTTAGTATTGAGTTTCCACAAGCTGATCATTTAGTCGGTTTAGGCGACAAGGTGTTTATTAGCGAGCTCATGCCTAAGTACCCTATTTACGTAAATTTACTGAGTAAAAAAGCCCAAGCTGTGATCGGTCATGTTCATGAAAAAACCAAACCCGCGCTTAAACTCCTCGAAAAAGAAGGTTTTGAGCATCGCGGCTATGTTGACTTATTTGATGCCGGCCCCACTGTAGAAGCTAAGCTAGGTAATATTCGCAGTATTCGCGAGTCTCAAGTGTGCCCTATTACCATAGGTGAACTTGAGCACATAACACAAAACAGTTCCGACACGCTCGCTATTTGTAATCATGGTGTGAGTGACTTTAGAGCTACATTTACTAAACACGCGCATTATAATCATGCAAAGCATACGTTAATCATTAGCCAAGCAGTGGCTGATGCACTTAAGTTAAGCCAAGGAGATGCAGCACGATTCTTTCGTCTGTAAATATATATGAATACACAACTTATAAATAACCAATGGCAAGCAGGCCAAGGCCCCGCGTTTACCTCAATTAATCCAAGCAATGGCGAAACAATTTGGCAAGGCAATGGCGCCAGTGCTGAGCAAGTAAATAGAGCAATAAAAGCAGCAAGAGCAGCGCAGTTACAATGGGCCGATACCCCGCTTGAGCAGCGCATTACTATACTAGAAAACTTTGCTGCACAACTAAAAGAACACAGCGAAGAGTTTGCCGTTATTATTGCCCAAGAAACCGGGAAACCTTTATGGGAAACCCGTACTGAAGTAGGTGCGATGACAGGTAAAGTTGCCATTTCGGTAAAAGCATATAATGAGCGCACCGGCACCACAGAAAACCCAATGCCTGGTGCTAAAGCATTTATTAGGCATAAACCGCACGGTGTAGTGGCTATTTTTGGCCCTTATAACTTCCCGGGGCACTTGCCTAACGGGCATATTGTGCCAGCTATTTTAGCGGGTAACACTGTGGTATTTAAACCCTCTGAGCTTACTCCTCATGTAGCACAATTTACTTTATCGCTGTGGTTAAAAGCAGGTTTACCTGCTGGTGTAATTAACCTAGTACAAGGCGAAATTGAAACAGGTAAGGCATTGGCCGCTCACCAAGACATAGATGGCTTATTTTTTACCGGTAGTTCTAATACGGGTCATTTATTACATAAACAGTTTGCTGGCCATCCGGGTAAAATTTTAGCGCTTGAAATGGGCGGCAATAACCCGCTTATAATTAAAGACGTAAACGATATTAGCGCCGCAGTACACGACATTATTCAATCAGGCTTTATTACCTCAGGCCAACGCTGTACGTGTGCACGCCGTGTATTTATTGAAAAGTCGAGTAATGGCGATGCCATTTTAGCTAAGCTTATTAGCGCCACTAACAATATTGTAGTTGATGACAGCTTTGCAACAGAACAGCCATTTATGGGTGCTATGATCAGCGAAAAAGCAGCATTAGGTATGGTGGCTGCGCAAAATGAACTTGTCGCAAAAGGCGCTGAGGTTTTAGTTGAACTTAAGCAATTAAAACCAGGCACTGGTTTTGTCAGTCCAGGTATTATTGATGTAACTAATGTTAGCGATATGCCAGATGAAGAGCATTTTGGGCCATTAATAAAAGTATACCGTTACAGCGATTTTGACAGCGCCATTAATGAGGCAAATAACACCAGCTTTGGTTTATCTGCCGGCTTACTAGCCGATAGCGAACACGATTATAGCCATTTTTTAAAGCGTATTCGTGCTGGCATTGTTAACTGGAATCGCCCCATTACCGGTGCGTCTAGCGCTGCACCATTTGGTGGCATTGGCGCAAGTGGTAATCACAGAGCAAGCGCCTATTACGCTGCCGATTATTGCGCCTACCCGGTAGCTTCTGTTGAATCAGACAAAGTAACCTTACCGCAAACCCTCGCGCCGGGCTTAATAATTGAATAAATACAACTTAACTAACGTTAGGTATATAACAAAATTTAAGGATTTAAAATGCATACTGATGTAAATACATTATTTGATAACCTATGGCAAAACTACTTAAACGTAACGCCATCGGCAGACAAAATTCATGATCTATTAGGTTCAACGCAAAAAGATGACATTATTAACGATCATATTGCTCTGCGTACCTTTAACATTGAAAAAGTGGGCTTAGAAAAGCTGGCAGCACACTTTTTAGCTTTAGGTTATAAAGAATGCGGTGAGTATCACTTTGAAGCTAAAAAGCTATACGCAAAGCACTACGAGCATAGCGATTTAACACAGCCAAAAGTATTTATTTCTGAGTTGTTGGTCGATAAATGCTCTCCTGAGTTACAAGCAATTGTAAATGATATGGTAAGCCAAATTGACGAAAGCGCAGTGACTGCCGATAACTTTTTATACTCAGGCACGCACTGGCAAGTAAGCACAGACACTTATAAACAACTTCTTGCCGAGAGCGAATATGCAGCGTGGATGTCGGCATGGGGTTATCGAGCTAATCACTTTACGGTAAATATTAATACCCTTGATAAGTTTGATAATATTGAAGATGTTAACCAAGCACTAAAAGATGCAGGCTTTACACTTAACAGCTCAGGCGGCGAAGTAAAAGGCTCGCCAGAGGTATTACTTGAGCAATCGTCAACCCTTGCTGATGAGTACTCAGTGAGCTTTAGCGATGGTGAAATGAGCATTCCTAGCTGTTTTTATGAGTTTGCTATTCGCTACCCTAAAGCCGATGGCGAGCTTTACACCGGGTTTGTAGCAGCCTCTGCCGATAAAATTTTTGAAAGTACCAATGCGCGCTAACTAGCCTGCATTTAGTCACTCTTTAAAAAGCCCGTAAAGGGCTTTTTTTATGCCTATTTAACATCAACTCTGGTGAAGAGATTTACTAACGTAACGGCGCTTCGATTAATTTCACTTATCGATAAGATGATTTAAATTAACAACCCAAACTACTGTTTTATATTAACTTAAATTAATTCCACGTTATTTAAAATTAACTATTGCACCAATTAAAAACACGTTTTATTATTTCGCCGTTTCTTGATTATAATCAATCCGAGTAGATTACAAACCTAGTTTGTAGCAAGGCAAATCAGCAACTACACGCCAAGTTTTAACTGGCTAATTGCTAACAAAATTTCCTCAACTATAGTTACGTTGGCTTGTAACTATATACTTAAACGCAGTTGCTCATTCCAACTGCGTTTTTTTTGCTTTAAGGGAGACAAGCTCTCTGTGGTTATTATAAAAACAGCGGCTTATAATCGTTTTCTAATTGTTCAAACGACAAGTCACCAATAAAGCGCCCAAAACTGAGCCAAGTTGCTAAACCGCGTAAGTCTTTAAAGTGTGGCGGTACAAACTTAGGCGATTCGATTACTCCTAAACTATGCAGTTGCGTAATCAGCCTAAAGTCATCAATCGATATTTTTCCAACCAGTAATAAAGGCAGTTGATCAATTCGGCCCAGTTGTATGGCAACCCGAATCAAGTTGTACACCAAAACAAAGCCTTTAATGTAGGCAATGTCTTTAGTAAACGGCAAACCTGTGGGTGTACTGCCCCTAAATACACGCTGAGCTAGGGTATAGCTTTCATCTTGCGATAATCCTTGCGCTACATAATCGCGGTAAATATCAACAAATTCAGCACCATCAATTACCTTGGTTACCGCTTGAATACGGTTAACTAATTTAGATAAGCGCCGTGGTGTTGATTTTAAGGTAATAATTTCGGTTAATACCGCAAGGCCCTCTTGGGTCACTGTTGAGCTTGGCGTGCCTTTACTTAAACAGGTTAAGTAAGGTTGCGCTAGGCCATTTTGCGTCGTGCCTACGTGTATCCAGCCTTCGTGCACTTCTAGAATATCGAGTTCACGCTGCGAAAACTTCACATCTGTATTTAGCTTAATATTATTAGCCCCAGCTGCTGCATCGCTCACTATGCCATCGCTTAGCATTACCTCTACGTTGATCCCTACCATACTGGCATTAACTTGCTCAGATAAAATACGCACAGCATCGCTTGCTGCTATATTTTTAGGATCGTCTGGCAGTATATCGGCAATTAATAAGTTTTTAAGCGGCCGCTCTAACATGTTTGCCAGCTCAGTAAGTGAAGGCTCACCAGCATGAAACAAATCTTTAGGGTGCCCAAATAGCTCTACTGATAGGTCATGAAATTCAGGCGTTCCTCGATATTCCAGCATGCTTAATACGGTTTTATACTCGCTGCACATTTTTCCCATATATTGAGCTATTGGGTTTAGCTGTCCTAACTGGTTAATAATGTTACGCTGCAAAGTAGAAAACGCTTGGCGTAGTTCGCTGGGCACAAATCCTAAATCGCGCTGCTGATAATATGCACGATCGATAACTGGATTTTTTTGACATTTTTGTCTAAAAAATTCTTCTTTAATTTGTTTATCCCAATTAATCGCATCCAGTATTCTTATAGGTGTTTGCAGGGCAACTAATTGATCTGATAATTCACGAGTTTTAAGTAGTAACGCCTTGTCTATCATGGTGTAAGCTCAACAAATAATGAATTGTGAGCATAATTTAAAATAACCAAATTACAAAGTAATATCATCATTTTTTAACCATTGTTTTTAAGATGATCGGACCACATATCTAAAACGTATATACTTGCAAAGTTAAGGATTAATTAATGAAAAATGAAATCGACAACAAGCAAATTTTAGCTGTGTATGAACGCATAATACAACGCGGCGAAATGCAGGATGATGCTAAGCATTATCAAGGCGTTACCGCGTATTCAGACGCAGACGGTTATACCATTTATTTACAAGGCAGCGGGGTAGAACTGCGCTTTGGTTTTCATAATACGTATCATCTTGATTACGAACATGAAAAACAAAAAGATGACTTTTTAAAAAAATTACACAATATTGCCAATGAAACCAATGCTGCCACCCAGGCTTAAAAAACGCGCCACTAGCAAGCTCAATACTTCCTTTATTACGCAAGTAATTATTGAGCTTGAAGCTAATCCGCACAAGCTCGAAATTATTCGCCACAACCTAGCTTACTACCGCACCCAAACTCATTTAAAAAAAGGCTTTCTTCTCGCTATTGAGCGATTTGACTGGGTGTTTGCAGCATGTAATAACGTGGATGAAATTTGCGCACAAATTATGGCCGATGACTACATTGGAAATCGTCTTAGGCGTTATCCTCTTTTGTTCAAAGGTATATTAACGCCTTAAATAAAGCTGTAACAATACCTCTGCTTTGTATATATATTAACCCTTCTTGCTTTGCTATATTTACATTAACTTTATAAAACTAGCCTGTTGTTATAATTATATCCATTGCAATTTTGGCTATATAAACAGCAACACATACCGTTAGTGCTCTAATGATTACCGTACTAAGCATATTATTTGAAATTATTTACATTTTATTTCTTAGTAAAAATAACCCTCACTTACCTCACTATAAAATAACGCATAAACTATTGTTTTTAAATAATATAAATTAAATTAATTGTTTGTTATTTACGTATGCTAGATTACCTTTTTTGTTAATATTTCATCTATATTTAGGCATCCGATCATTTACCTGCGCCTTGAATTGTTAGAGCTATTACCTTAAGCTTATGTTTATTGAACGGTCAATTAATAATAAATATGCCTAAAGTTGGAATGGAACCTATAAGACGTCAGCAGCTAATTGACGCAACAATTGAGTCGGTTGCACAGCGCGGTTTACAAGCAACCACTATTAACAGTATTAGTAAAAATGCGGGATTATCCTCTGGCATTATTAGTCATTACTTTGGTGGTAAGCAGGGATTAATTGAAGCAACGGTCAGGTATTTACTTACGAGTTTAAAACAGGAGCTTGTTTGCAAGCTTGAAGCAAATACCAACGCGACGCAGCGCTTAATGTTTATTATTGAAGCTAACTTTGCACTTGTGCAACAGCGCTCAGACACTACACGAACTTGGTTGAGCTTTTGGGCACAATCAATGCACGATGCCGAATTACACCGGCTACAAAATGTAAACAGCAAACGCTTGCAAAGTAATTTAGCATTTTCATTTAAGCAATTAATGCCCACTGAGCAAGCAAAACAAGCTGCCGAACTTAGCGCCGCCATGATCGACGGCCTATGGTTACGCGCAGTACTTAGTAAATCAAACGAACATCAGTTTAATCACAGTGAAAAGCTAGCAAAAAGTTATGTGCATTCACTCATCAAGCAATATGGAGCCTAGCGTGACAACACCTGTCTATCAAAATTTTATTAACGGCCATTTCCTTGCAAATAAAAGCGGCAAAACATTTGATGTAACTAACCCTGCTACGGGTGAAGTTATTTATGCAGTAGAAATTGCTGACGAGTTTATTCAAAACGCTGCCATTGCAAGTGCAAAGCAAGGTTTTGCGCAGTGGTCGGCCATGTCGCCTATTGAGCGCAGTCGCATTTTACTCAAGGCCGTAGCAATTTTACGCGAGCGCAATGATGAGCTAGCGATGGTAGAGGTACTTGATACCGGCAAACCAATGCAAGAAGCAAACTGTGTAGATATTGAAACAGGCGCTGATGTTATTGAATTCTTTGCTGGTTTAGCACCGGCACAAGTTGGCCAACAACAAATGGTTGGCAGCGACTTTTACTATACCCGTAAAGAGCCTTTAGGTATTTGCGCTGGTATTGGTGCGTGGAACTACCCGCTACAAATTGCCTGTTGGAAATCGGGCCCTGCTCTTGCCGCTGGTAATGCGTTTATTTTTAAACCATCGGAAGAAACACCACTTGGCGCAATTAAGCTAGCTGAAATTTTTGTAGAAGCTGGCGTACCCGCAGGTGTATTTAATGTAGTACAAGGCGCAGGCGATGTAGGCCAATGGCTAACACAGCATACTGATATAGATAAAGTGTCGTTTACTGGCGAAGTGGGTACAGGTAAAAAGGTAGTTGCGAGCGCTGCGGGATCTTTAAAAGATGTCACCATGGAGCTTGGTGGTAAGTCGCCATTAATTGTATTTGATGATGCCAATATTGAACAAGCAGTAAGTGCTGCAATGTTAGGCAACTTCTATACTCAAGGCGAAGTGTGTACTAATTGTACCCGTATTTATGTTCATAAAAATGTATATCAACAATTTATTGATGAGCTTAAAACCCGTACTGAACAAAATATTATTGCCGGCGATCCTCAAGATTTAAATACTAACTTTGGCGCGCTAATTTCTAAAAAGCATCAAGACTTAGTAATGAGCTACGTTAATAAAGGTATTGCAGAGGGCGCAACGCTACTAACAGGTGGTACAACACTTTCACCTGCATCTGCACCTAACGGCTACTTTGTTGCCCCTACTGTGTTTATTGATTGCAACGATGACATGACCATAGTCAAAGAAGAAATATTTGGCCCAGTAATGAGCGTGCTGGTATTTGATGACGAAGACGATGTGATTAAACGTGCAAACGGCACTCACCTTGGTCTAGCTGCAGGTGTATTTACTAGCGACATTAAGCGTGCACACCGTGTTATTCATCAACTACAAGCGGGTATTTGTTGGATTAACGCGTATGGTAACTCGCCTGCAGAAATGCCAGTGGGTGGTTACAAGCAATCGGGCATTGGCCGCGAAAACGGCATAGAAACCCTCGATACTTACACGCAAACTAAATCTGTTTATGTTGGTATGGCCGACATAGAAAGCCCATTTTAAAGGATACTGATTATGAGTAATTCGTATGACTATATTATTGTGGGCGCAGGCTCTGCAGGTTGCGTGTTAGCAAATCGCTTATCGGCCGATAAAAACACCCGTGTATTACTACTAGAAACGGGTGGCAGTGATAAAAGCATTTTTATAAAAATGCCTACCGCGCTTTCTATTCCAATGAATAGCGATAAGTACGCGTGGCAGTTTCATACCCAACCTGAGCCGCATTTAGACAACCGAGAAATGCATTGTCCGCGCGGTAAAGTACTCGGTGGTTCGTCATCTATTAATGGCATGGTGTATGTACGCGGCCATGCAAAAGACTTTGACGAATGGCAACACAATGGCGCAAACGGCTGGGATTATCAGTCGTGTTTACCGTATTTTCAAAAAGCAGAAAGCTTTTACTTAGGTGAAAATAAGTACCGTGGCGGTAAAGGCCCGCTGGGCGTTAATAACGGTAACGAAATGAAAAACCCTTTGTACAGCACCTTTATTAAAGCGGGCATTGAAGCGGGTTACGCACACACTAACGACTACAATGCCTCGCAGCAAGAAGGCTTTGGGCCAATGCACATGACGGTAAAAGACGGTGTACGTAGCTCAGCCGCGCGTGAATATTTAGACCCTGTTAAATCGCGTAGTAATTTAACTATTGTTACCGGTGCACTTGCCCAGCGCATTATTTTAGAGGGCAAAAAAGCCACTGGTATTGAATACAAAGTAAATGGCGAAGTTAAAACCGCTGTTGCTGCAAAAGAAGTGATATTAAGCGCCGGCTCTATTGGCTCGCCACATATTTTACAACTGTCGGGTATTGGCGATAGCGAAGTGCTTAAAAAAGCAGGCATTGAGGTAAAACACCATTTACCCGGTGTAGGGCAAAACTTACAAGATCATCTTGAGTTTTACTTTCAATATAAGTGCAAACAACCTATTACCTTAAACGGTAAATTAGGGTTAATTTCAAAAGGTTTAATTGGTGCACGTTGGTTATTAACCCGCAAGGGTCTGGGCGCTACAAATCACTTTGAATCATGTGCTTTTATTCGCTCTAAGCCTGGAGTTGAATGGCCAGACTTGCAATACCATTTTTTACCTGCCGCAATGCGCTACGACGGACGTAGTGCCTTTGACGGCCATGGTTTTCAGGTGCATGTTGGACATAACAAGCCTAAAAGCCGCGGCAGCGTTAATATTGCATCGGCTGATCCTGAGCAACCACCTAAAATTGTGTTTAATTACCTACAACATCAAGATGACATTGAAGGCTTTAGAGCCTGTGTACGCCTAACTCGTGAAATTATTGAGCAAAGTGCCTTTGATGATTATCGCGATGAAGAAATTCAGCCAGGTAAGCATATTCAAACCGATGCAGAAATAGATGCCTTTGTACGTCAAACGGTTGAAAGCGCTTATCACCCTTCTTGCTCTTGCAAAATGGGTGAAGATGAACTGGCAGTCGTTAATTCAAACACCCAAGTACATGGGATTGCAGGTTTACGTGTAGTTGACTCATCTATATTTCCAACCATACCAAACGGTAACTTAAACGGCCCTACCATTATGGTGGCCGAAAAAGCCGCTGATATTATTTTAGGTAATAAGCCACTAGCAAAACTCAATGCATCTGTAGCAATGAGCGCTAACTGGCAAACAACACAACGTAATAGCAAGATATAAATTAAGCCACTGGCAAAGGTTTAGCTACTTAGGTAGTTAACCCTTTGTGAGGCTCGCCGTGGCTCACGATATAAATTGGTTATGTTGTGTTAACGCGAGAAAAAACAATAAACGGAGTATTTATGAATTACTTTTATTTATTTTGGGAGGGCGATAATGACTATTTGGCTTAGTGCTGGGATTATTTTCACCTTATTAGCTGTAATCGCTATTTTATTTAAATGGGGCAATGTACGTGTTGTTGGCGTAACGCCTGTTAGAACATTTACCTTTATAGCCATATTATTTACCTCAGGCCTAGATGTTGGCCTTATTATGTTTCCGTTAACCGAATTTGCCGGTTATGCAGACATAAAAGCAAGCCCAGAGTACGCATTTGCCAATCCGCTAGCTATTGAGTTTGGCTATTGGGGGTTTTTAATCTGGGGATTTTACTTTCTTACGTGCTTTTATTTCTGTGTAATAGAACCTAAAGTTAAATTTTTCGACATTCCTTGGGTTAAGTTTATTAATAACGTTGTCATCATTGGCACCTGTGCATTTACTGCTTACTTACTACTGACTAATTTACCTTGGTACTTACCCGATTTAGGCGATGGCTCAAGTGTTATTCCGGTGTTTTATTTAATTGTGTTGGCTGCAATATCGTTTGCTGCCTACTCGAGTACCGACATTAAGTATGTACGTATTTTAAGTATTTCTACTACTTGGATGTTTTTAGCGCTCATTGCCTTTATGTGGGCGGGTGCATTTGTATTTGGTGACAGTGAATTGTCTGCCTTTTCGAATAACTTAGGCGCTATTGGTACTTATTTTGCCAATATTAATGAATTTGTTTTACCGCTAAATGACTACCATGAGTTTTATTTATTTTGGTGGTTTGCATGGAGCATTATGATAGGTCAATTTACTGCACGTTTTGTCGGTGGATTAAGAACTTACCAGGTATTGGCTGCAATGTTGATTTTCCCATCAATTCCAATTGCTATCTGGTTTAGTGTGCTTTATCACTACCACGAAGCTGGTATTCCTACCGAAGGTATTAAAAACTTTGCCATGGTATTTGTTGGTATTATTTTTGTAATTAACTCTCTTGATTCGCTTATCCGGTTATACACAGATAACTTAAACTTGACGGTTAAACGCTTAGGTAAATTTAAATACTTAACCATGAATATTGTTGCTTTGTCGTTGTTAACATTACTATTTAAGTTAGAGTTTTTGCAAATTCAATGGGTTGGCGCATTAGTTATTGCCTTGTTCTTTATTTGTATTGCTTATATTGGCTACAACAAATTAAAAACGGTGAACGACATTATAGGCTCACCAAAAGCAAACAAAATTGATTACACCAAAATTGAAAATATGAGCTAGGAAAAACACTATGCATAATAAACTAAAACAACTTTTTATCGCTTTACCTTTTACACTTTTATCTACAACTGCAGCGGCTAATTGGTCAACAACCATTACTGCAGCTTCTGACTATACTTTCAATGGTGTAACGCAAACAGATAACGACCCTGCAATTCAAGCAAGCCTAGATTACGCATTTGATAACGGTGTGTATGCAGGTATTTGGGCCTCTAATGTAGATTTTGGTGATGATACTGATTTTGAACTTGATGCTTATGTAGGTAGATACATTCAGCTTGATGAACACTTTAGTGCTGATTACGGTATTGCTTATTACACTTACCAAGGCAATAACAGTGATGGTAATTATGGCGAAGCCTATACAAAATTTGGCTATGCGAGTGATTATGGCCAAACAGAGCTTAACTTTTGGTATAGCTGGGACTACTTTGGCAGCGGTGCAAGTCATGTTATTTCAATGATCGCCCATACTTATGAACTTGCGCCTAACCATGCACTACGTGCAAGTTTTGATATTTCAAACTCATTAGACGGTAAAAAATACGCGTGGGATAGTAATGAAAAAAAATCTTACAACCATTACCGCTTAGCATACCAAACTAGCTATGAAGGCTTTAATATTGAAGTTGCCGCTGAAAACACCAGCTTAGATTACGACTACGCAGATGAGCGTCTAGTATTGGCCGTATCACGTACGTTTAATTTATAATCTTAATTAAATGAATGCTATTTATTAGCAAAAAAGTGCCACTTAAGTTAAGTGGCATTTTTACTTTTATTTGCTTGAGTAATAAAAGATCGAGCAATTTTAATCACATCTATAGGTAAATCAGCCAAAGTACTTACAAAGCTAAAACCAGTGCAAAATCATCAATGGCAATCGTAATACCCTTTTTACATAGTTTTCAAGCTATTAAATTATTAAAGCATCTACTTTTATAAGCGTTGATAAACTTATCCAAACCATCATCCTTGCTAGCCCTACTCGAGTTGTTTTTTACCTTACTTAAAGCTGCCATGCGTAACTGACTTTAGTAAAAAAGGTGCGCTGGTCGCGCTCAAAGCTTTTAAGTGATTCATCTTGGTAACCTTTATCTGAATACCCTAAGTAAAATAATGTTTGCGCATTAATTTTGTACGAATAAACGAGTTGGCTGCCGTAATCTTTATTAGTTTGGTTCACTTGATAAAAATAAGCATTTTCGTTGCGATCAATATCTTCAAATTGCCAAATAAGCTTTAGCATTGAGCGCATATTAAATTTATAGTAAAGCCTAAAATCAATTAGGTTAGCTGTAAAAACACGCTCCCCTTGTAGGTTGTCTAATTGGCTGTAGCTATGCTTTATGTCAACTTGCCAATGATTTTTTATATCCCACACCGCTTGAGTTTGGGTATCAAAGGCGTCACCTAGTTGCTCATTACTGTAGTCAATGCGACTTCCGTATTCAACATACAAAGACAATCTGAGATCTTTTGTTGGTTTAAATCCGCTGTAAATATAACCAATGTTTTGATTATAAAAATTAGTGTTATAATTTTCATACCTATGTATCAGCCCTATTTCGAAAATAGACTGTTTTTGGCCTTTAAAGCTTAAATAACCTTCGTACTCTTGCTCAAGTAAATCGCCATTTTTCGCCCAAGTTTTATCCCAATCAGCTACATATGACCAAGAGGTAACTAAATCATTTTCATCTCGATACCAGGTTTGCCCGCCTCCTAAAATAACTTTTTCGTAATCGACCTTAGCTTGATAGCCTAAATCGGCACGATAATCTGCGCCAATATTTTCGTACTCTGCAAATAATTTATAATCGCGTTTATCGCGGGTGAGCTTAATTGCATACGCTTTATCGGATTGTGTTTGTGACAGGTTATAATTTTCAACTAAAAATGCTGAGTTGCGGGTATCACTGCTCGCAACTTGATAACTTAAGGTGTCTGATTGATTAAACCAGTAACTACCGTCAACTGATAAAACCGTATTGCGATAGTCATCACCTTCACGATGCGTACTTGAAATCCCTACAGTGCCTTGCTGGCCAATATCGTACTGGTAACGCGCCACTGCCACTTTGGTATTTTCGTTTAAGCTTGCAAATCCTGAGCCCTGATTAGTTGGCAGTAAAATATTGCTATTGTCGTCATCGGCAAACATCACCGCATAACTGTGATTAGCTGTTTTGCCGGTTAATTTAGCGCCTAGATTAGGCTCTACAATGGTGCGAGTATATAAAAGCTCAAATAAACGTAAGCGCGCATTTAAGCAGTGCGCTTAGCTATAATCGAAGTCTAGCTGCACATTCCACGGCATTAGGTCGGTAAAATCATCATCACCCTCATCTCGATTCGGCAACGCTTTAAATAAAT